>CAXNNO010000026.1:0-13256 GCA_964203555.1 Bacteriovoracales bacterium | reverse complement strand
ATCAATCAAAGCAAAATACTTACCAGGGCTTTAGAGGATTTCTTGGAGGCATAAGGCTTGATTCCAGCGAAGACAAGGGTTTTTTTAATCTCTTTGATCATACAAATAAATCCAATGCGAATATAGGTTTGTTAAGCCAGTGTATAGAGGAGGCAAAGTCTGAGACGACTCCGAGTTCAAATAATGATTCCGAATTTGGACGAGTTGGAGACCCGATTGAACTAGGAGATACCGTCTCCTATACTTTATCATTTACCGACAAAAATAAATTCAAGCCCGGTAGCACACCAACGACAAAAACAGGAGCTGTGGGATCTTTTACAGTCCACCCTACCCCCGGAAATAGCGTCGACTCTTTTGGTACGGTTGTGATTTCTAAAACAGGTCAGCCGCCATTTTCTGGATATATAGGAACAGGTTCACAAGTTGAAATTAAGACTGATCTTGATTTAGAAACTGAAGTTGGAAAAAAACTAAATCCGATCAATGCTTTTAGTCTGAAAGATTATAAAGACCTTGATAAAAATTCCAGTTTCCCAGATTCGAATCTTGGAAAAATATTTAAAAGTGCGGCTAACGCCTTAGGTGAAAAATGTAAGGATGAAGTATCTGCGGAATGCGTGGAATTGGGTTTTGATGAGAAAAAAGACGAAGACTGTCCTGAGGCTCCTACCCCCGAGCTTCATCCATGTAATTACAATGCTGAAATAACTTCATACAACACGGCAAAAACGAATTTGATCACTCCATTGGAAGATATAAAAGTTATGCCTACGATCGGTCCGGCAAATGTGATTTTAACGATGGAAAATATCAATCAAGACGACAAAACGGTCCTCAATCAGAAAAAACTTAACATCAAGTTTTCGCCCGCATGGAAAGCGTTAGCCGATTTGGGTACGGGTCTGAAATTTGATATCGAATTTATAGCGAATAATTATTCGACAAAATCGATGAGTATCAAACTTGAGGTGAACGGAGTACAAGTCACTACTCCCAAGGAACCTAAGCTAAGTCCAACACCTCCTGCAATGTTTGCATTAGATTGCCCTCAAGGAATGGGACAGGCCGATTGGGATATTGACATGTCCGTAAGTTCAAACTTTTCCTGGAATTACGCCAATACTTCAGCTGGTGCTGACATACAATCCAATGACAACGAATCACTTGAAGAGATTGTTTTTGACAAAGGTTTACTAGAGGGTCATCTGAATTCAATGACAAAGTCGGTGGTAAAATTGTGCAAGGTCAGCCCGGAACGGACTCATATATATGGTTTCTACGTTTGTGAGACTCTTCACATATTGCCTCGAAACAAGCCCCTTAATATGATCGGTACATTTATTGTCAAAGATATCAAACAGGACAATAACGTCCCTGTTTATTGGTATAGTATTTGGCATGGTGTCGCCTCTGATTTGATTCTCAATGATCTTTTTAAAGGTTCTCAAGTTTGTCATGATGGTTCTAGTATTCCACTGAATAAAATACTTTTTAAGAATTACCTGAATAACGCACTTTTGGACAGAAGAATGAAAATTTGTTCGGCTGAGGGTCTTATTCAAGGCAAGAACAACTTCGGCTGGACCACAGTTGATCCAGATGTGGGCATTGCTAAGAGCGGTGATAGCATGACTTCCCAAAAAGCAAATCGAATCCAGAAATGGGTCATCAAGGCTGATTCAAAAGTCGAAGTGATCAAATGAAGAATATTTTTAAAAACCAACATGGTATGAGTCTCATTGAGATTATGATTGGGTTTGGTCTCCTTGCCGTCGGATCATTTATTATCATTAATGGGGTTGACTATATTGAAAAGAAGAAAGTCGTCGTTGAGGACGAAACTTATGTGGAGAATATGATTTTAAATTTAGTTGAGTCGATTCGCTCAAATATCCACATGGAAAAGATTGATTTTGCTCCTGATAAATTCTTGAAGAATACTGCCGTAACCGATATTCACAACAGTTTGAAATTATGCTGGGGTAAGGAAGGGGTAATCCCTCTGGATAAATTTCCGTCATGCCCCGGAAGAATCGGGTATGTGATTACTCCTCTCAAAATTGGACCTGTGGAAAAACGTGGTCTTTATCGAGTGACGATTAGACTAACTCATAGTGTGAAATATCCCCAAACCCACAAAGAATACCAATTTGTGGTTAAGGATCCATGAAGCATCATCTAGAGCAAGGCCTCAGTCTCGTCGAGCTACTCTTGTCTGTCTCCATGTTAGGCATCTTGGGTTTTGCTACCTTAAATCTATATCAATTTTCTCAAAAAGAATCGATGGTTGCTTCCGAAAACATACAGGCCTTAATAAGTCGCTTTGGTGCCTCAAAGGTCATCTTAAATGACATCTCAGATGCTGAGGCGAGTTTCAATTTGATTAACCTAAAAGACGATGACAACCTTCCTTTCTTTATCCTGCCCACCAATGAATTATGCACTAAAAACTGCACCCGAAAATTAACATTACGGATTCCTCCTGGTGAAAAAAAATCACAGAGTATTTATTTCATCCTAAGAAGGGGACAACAAAATGAAATGTTGAAGTTTACTATTGACCCACGGACAGCGTTTTCCGGGAGTACCTATCGTGGCATTAATCGCTATTTTTCTAATTCAACTTACTCCATCGCTAAGCAATATAGACCACATTCCCCATGGGATAAAAATAGATTAATGTTACTGACTTCAGAATTGAGTTTTTATGATTGCAATAATACAACTCGAAATAGTAACGACTGCAATTTTACGTGCCGAAATAATTCAGATGCCTCTTGCAGTTATATTGCCAAGCGCCCGATGAGATTTATAGGTACCGTGACGGTTAACGAAAAAGATTTGACTGAAGTGAGTGTACCGAACGGATCGTTTTTTGATAAATCGTTTCACTTTTGCGTTCCAAATAAAGATTTGGTTTGCGAAAAACTATCCCTTAACTCTGTTGAAATTAAATCACCCCAGGATTTGTTTGAAAACTTACCAATCATACCGGGTATGGATAACCGGACACACATAAGCCCCATCCAAATCATTGCGTACTCAATCAGAAGGGATAATATCAATTCGCCTGAACACACTCAGCAGCTGATTCGCTCGAGACTCATCCATTCTGGGGGCAAGCTTGTTCTTGGTCATCCCCGTGTTCTCATGACCGGAATTTCTGAAGCTGAGTTTAGAAGAGAAAATATTTCGATACCTATAATTGAATACCGTTTGAAAAAGGTTAGGATGCGAAAGAGCATCAAATAAATGCGAGGTTTTATGAAAACGTTTAAAATGCTACCCTTTCTTTTTTTATCACTACCAGCATTTGCACAATTTACCGTTGCCCCCTTTGGGTCCTCCGCTTCATCTATACCCGTAGGGGAATCGGTCAGTAATCATTGCTTAGAAGACTGTGAATTTGAAATTATTATAAAACCTTTTTGTTTTGGAACGAATCTCCGTGCCTATCCTGCGAAATTGCAGATGGATCCAAAAGAACGAATTACGGCCAATATTGTGTTTAAGGATAAAACCAAAACGAAGCAGGATACATTTAACATCAGCTTTCCTGGCAACATGACCTTTGCAACTGAAGGCACCCTCGTTGACTGTGTTATCAGTCAAAATGAAGCTCGAAAAGGTCCAGGGGAATCCCGAGACATCAGCTGCCCAATACCAAGTAAAAATAATGAAATTCAAACGTTTAATCTGAAAGGATGGAAATCCACTCAAAATCCCAATATACGTTTTAGAAATGATTTTACGAATTACGCAGGAATTGGACTTCAGGCGAAACTAAGTGGTCCTCCTGTTGATGGAGTGGATAATGAGATTACTTGTCTTTATAAATTTACAAAAAATAAAGATGGCGCCGTGATAAATTCATCGGTCGCATGTTATTTCCCGTCAACACTTCCAGATCTTAGTGGAGAAATAACGATAATAAAAGACGGGATTGATCCGACACCTCCTGAGAATTTTGAGATTAGTGCCTATACCAATTTTATAAAAGTTAAACTCAAAAAATCACTTAATTCTATATCAAATAAAGTCGTGGTAAAAAACGGTGCGCTTGTTCTACCTCCTCCCCCTGAACACTCGATTGAATTTACCCAACGTGGGAGAAGACTCTTTGATTCTTACGAGAAAAAAGGATTTGATGAGAATAACGGGTTTCAAAGTTTTACCACCCAGGTTAAATTCGCAGGCTCCCAAGGTTTTTGTGGAGGTTATTATTCTCCGCTCATGCTGTTTTTTGATGAAAAACTTCCTAGATTTAGTGGCGTTTCGAGTTTCCCTTTGTATGGCCTCGCCCCATACACACCAGTGCACTGGCCAGAGCCTAAAGCACCCGGATATTTTCTTGTTCATCTGAAAAATAGAAAAACACCAGTCACTTCTCACGAACAATTATTCGGACAGGATGATAAATTTGATAATGGATTTGAAGCCTTGAAAGTTCACGACGATAACATGGACGGGAAAATAGACAAGAAAGACAAGATCTTTACCTCCTTATATCTTTGGAGTGATTTAAATGGTAATGGTCATTCTGAAAAGACGGAGATTAGGCCCCTTTCTGATAAAAAAGTAGTGGGAATATCACTTAAATACACGACAAATGATCCGACTAACTTTCAAAATAGAGCAAGAGTTCGCGAGAAAGGAAGTTTCGAATTTTTGAAAGCTGGAAAAGTGACGAAAGCAAAAATATATGATGTATGGCTATCACCTTTGGAACAGTGATGTCTGATGCCGCTTAGCCAGGGTCGTCAGTAGGATTTGGGAATGAGGGCAAAAAAGGTTGAGCCCTCCCCCACTTTACTTTCAACCCAAACTTTTCCCCTGTGAGCATCAATAATTTGCTTCGATATATAGAGTCCAAGGCCCAGGCCACTAACTTCTTCCGGGCCAACTCCTCGTTCGAAAAGATTAAATATTCGATCTCGATCTTTTTCAGATATGCCAGATCCTAAGTCTTTGACACTGATGAGCACCTGATCTTTTTTATCCTCAACACAAAGCTCAATCGTGCTTCCTCGACCATATCGGATGGCATTGGTAATAAAATTTGTGATGACTTGTTCAATACGAAACCGATCCCACGAAACCATGGCTTCATCGAGTTTCGTTATTTTAAGGGCACTTCCTGTGGATCTCTGAATTTGTTCCATTAATCTTTCAGCGATTTCATAAATAAGTTCGGAAATAATAAAGTTTTCTTTTTTGAGAATCAGTTTCCCGGATTCAATCCGGGAAATATCGAGCATGTCATCTATCAGGCGAGACATCCGAAAAAGTTGAGTTTCAGTCTGGTCAATTGCTCTTTCAATTTTCTTGCTTGTTATTTCATCCAGTCCATGGAGAATATTTTTTTTCATGGATTGGACGATAAGAATTAAAGAGGTAAGCGGGGTCTTTAATTCATGTGACGCAATCGCCATGAAGTCACTTCTGGTTTTGAGGGCCTGTTGAAGTTTTTCATTTAATTCCACAAGAGATTTTTTTGATTCAATTTCCTTTTTGATGTTCATGAGACGTTCTTCTTCATGGAGCTTTTTGTCCGTGATATCAATGTGTGATCCCGTTGCCCTTAGTGGGGCCCCATCAGAGGATCTGGCGATGACTCTTCCTCGATCCAGGATCCATTTCCAGGTACCATCTTTGCATAGCACCCTATGCTCAGTTTCATAGTGATCTGTTTTTCCTTCGAGATGAAGCGCAAGGACCTTCATGACATGTTTCATATCATCTGGGTGAACAAGTTTTTCCCATGAGCTTACATTTGGTACGACCTCCTGTTGTTGATAACCCAACATCTCTGCCCATTTGTTACTGAAATAAACTTCTCCCGTTTGAATATTCCAGTCCCAGAAGCCATCATTACTCGCCTCCATTAACTGGCACACAAAGGGATTTGATAGGTACACTAGGCCGGGTTTATTTTCTTGATCAGACATGGGTCCCTCGCAAAGAAATAGAATAGCAATAAATGAATCTTTAGTTTCTTAACCCTAACAAAAGAATTAAAAATTTTTGACAACCTGGGCCTCTTTAATGCTTACGAGGAACGTTTTGTCGTTTATAGTGTGACGCTACAAAAAATCCAAAAGAAGTGAATAAAATGATCAACAATGATGTTATCCGCAGCGTGAGATACCTTTTGAATGTTAGTGAATTTAAGTTAGTTGAAATCGTCAAAATAGGCGGGGGGGATGTTACTCAGGCTAAGATGAATGCCTACATAAAAAAAGAAGATGAATCTGGTTATGAAGAATGTCCTCAGAATATTATGACACGCTTTCTTAATGGCCTCATTTATTTTCTTAGGGGAAAAGATGAAAGTCGACCACCACTTGCTCCGGAACTACCAACCAATAACGTGGTACTTAAAAAATTACGGGTTGCCTTCGAATTAAAAGACGAGGAGATTTTATCAATGCTGGAAAGTGTCGGTTTCAAGGTTTCAAAAACAGAATTGAGTGCATTATTCAGGAAAGAAGGTCATCAAAACTATCGTGCATGTGGTGATCAATTATTAAGAAATTTTTTAAAAGCATTAACCATCAGGGTGCGACAGGGGTAGGTATCCGGGTCTGCCCTTCAGCGACCCTCCAAAAAGAAGCCCAACGTTGAATGAGACCAAGAAGATGTTGCATTCCCTTAATTGGCTTAATTAAGAAATGCGTTTACATGTAGGTTAAACAGCGCCTTAGTATCTTTTGAAAAATGGAATGGCCGTTAGCTTAATATCTAAAAATCAAGCGCTTCGTTACCCAGTCTCGGAAGTCAAACAGAGTAGTTTTCTAGTTCACGAATCATTTTATTTTTCCCTGAATTTCATGAATATCTTCGACTATGAGTATCAATTTGCCACTATTCATAAACACCTTCATTGAGTCTTCGCCATGACCAAAGGCCAAGAGTTTAAAAGCTCACTTCTTGCTAAACTGAGGACGGGATGTAAAACTATAACAGCTGTTGAAGTGTCATCGTGGAGAATGGGGCTTTTAAAATATGATTAAAAAAACAAAGTCCTCTCGGACCACAAAAAAGATGCCGCTTTCAAAGAAAACTACTACTCGCCGCACTCCCGCTAAAGAAAAAGTTACTCCTCCTTCTCTCAATTTTCCTATCGTTGGTTTGGGTGCTTCTGCGGGTGGATTAGAGGCAGTGATTCAATTTTTAAAACGCTTACCTTCTGATACCGGTGTAGCAGTTGTCGTTATTCAGCATCTTAATCCCAAGCATGAAAGCTTTACCTCGGAAATTCTTGGAAGGGCGACGGCCATGCCTGTGCTTGAAGCACAAGATGGGATGCGCTTGCAACCAGATCGGGTATACGTCATTCCTCCAAAATTTTACCTAAGCCTTTCGGGAGGGACGCTAAAACTTTCTCCGCGCACAGCAATACTTGGGCTTTATTTACCGATTAATTTTTTCTTCAGTTCCATGGCCGAACAATTATCTGATCATGCGATTGGTGTGGTGCTTTCAGGCACGGCATCCGACGGAACGCAGGGGCTAACCGCGATCAAAGCTGAAGGTGGGATCTCCTTCGCTCAAGAACCACAATCGGCGAAATATCCAGGCATGCCCCAGAGCGCGATATTAGCAGGTGCAGTCGATTTTGTGCTGACACCAGAGGGAATCGCTGACGAGATCAGTAGAATTGCACATTCCAGTTATCTCGTCGCTAACGTTGCGGCACCAGAAGAACAAAATAAAAACGAAGCATCTGAAACAACTCTCAATAAGATTTTTAAAATCCTTCGCAATCGAGTTCAGGTCGATTTCACGCACTATAAGCGCTCAACCATTCTGAGACGGCTTGCTCGTAGAATGCTGGTGATCAAGAGTAAAGATTTGGAGAGCTATGCTGACTATCTTGAAGGCCATCCCGATGAATCTAAGGCGCTCTTTGCTGATATACTGATTCATGTTACCGAGTTTTTTCGAGACGGCGATGCGTTTGATTCTTTGAAGAAGAGCGTTCTTGAAAAGTATATTGAAAAACGTGATCCTAAGGCCTCATTCCGAGTTTGGGTGGCCGGGTGTTCAACCGGTGAAGAAGCCTATTCGCTGGCGATGCTACTCTTAGATTTTTTGGAAGAAACATCGTCCCCAATATCCCTGCAAGTTTTTGCATCCGATTTAAGCGAAAATGCCTTACAGAAAGCACGCACCGGTCTTTATGGCGAATTTATTTCGGGTGTTTCAAAAACTCGTCTCGAAAAATATTTTGATAAAGTATCTGGCGGATACCGAGTAAAAAAAGTAGTTCGCGATACTTGTGTGTTTTCAAATCATGACCTCACCCGAGATCCGCCCTTTGCTAAGGTTGATCTGATTTCCTGCCGAAACGTTTTGATCTATTTTGATGACGAACTTCAAAAACGCGTATTTCCGATATTTCATTACTCCCTCAATCCGGGTGGAATACTGATTCTCGGAAAAGCAGAAAACATCGGCTCATTTGCAAACCTCTTTTCGACTGTTGATAAGGTTCACAAGGTTTTTTTAAAAAAAGACGTTAAGACACCGATCAAATCCTATGCTCCTTCGCTTCGAGTTACGCCATTTGAAGCCACTGAATCTCGTGGGCTTAGTTTGGGCCACGCGGCCACATACACTCCTAATCAGTCAGAGATTCAGAAGGAACTTGACCGAATTGCCCTTAGAGATTACTCACCTCCGAGCATCGTGATTAATGATTCAATGGATATATTGCAAGTGCGAGGTAGGACAACTCCCTATTTGGAACTCGCACCCGGACAGGCCAGTTTAAATCTACTCAAGATGGCCCGTCCTGAATTGATCTCGGATCTTCGTAAGCTTATAAAAGCTGCACGCACCAAAGACAGACCTGTGAAGAAGGAAGGGTTTAGTATTCTCGATATCAGTGGGTTTCTAACTTTTAACATAAAAGTGACTCCGCTCAAGCCTTCACTAAAATCGGGTGACCGATGTTATGCCATTTTCTTTGAAGTGTTGCCTCACCCCGGAAAGGCACTTGCGATTCCACGAAAAACTAAAGGCGCTAATCTAAAAGAACGCCATCTTTTAGAATTGCAACAATCCAAGGCCAACGAAGAACGTCTGCAAGACCTCAATGAAGAATATGAAACATCACAAGAGGAACTAACCGCAGCGAATGAAGAGCTTCAATCTGCAAACGAGGAATTACAAAGCACCAATGAAGAAATGGAGACAGCTCGCGAAGAATTGCAGTCTTCTAATGAAGAGCTGACTACTGTCAATGATGAACTTCAGACTAGAAATGCTGAAATGATTCAGCTCAACGATGATTTGGTGAATCTCGTGTCCAGCACCGAAATTCCTATTGCGATGGTGGGTGCTGATGGACGAATTCGTCGTTTCACAGCGCAAGCTGAAAAACAGTTTAAAATCATCTCTGGCGATGTAGGACGTAAGCTTAGTGATCTTAGGCCAGACTTGGGTGGACTTAATCTTGTAGAAATAGTGAACGAAGTTATAACCACTTCAGAGTCTAAAGAAATTGAGACTCAAGATAGCACGGGTCATTGGTTCCAACTCAATGTGAAGCCTTATCGTAATATTGAGAAAAAAGTCGATGGGGCCGTGATGTCTTTGATTGATATTCATACAACAAAAACTGGCCTAGAGCTCGCCAAATTAAATGAGAGAAATCTTTTGGCCGCTCGCGAAGATGCAATCAAAATTATAGAGGCGAATCCAGTTCCACTCCTGGTGATTACTTCAAACCGGAAGGTCTTGCTTGCCAATAAAGCCTTTTACCTGAAATTTGATCCTAAAGCTAAAGCTACAGAGGGTCATACCCTTGCAGAGCTTGGAAATGGACAATGGGATATTCCAGCACTTACTTCAGTCATTGATAAAACACTGAGTGAAGGCATCGAGTTCGAAGATTTCGAAATCAAACATGTTTTTCCTCAAATTGGTCTTAAAGTCATGGCCTTGAGTGCTAGACGTGTCCAGTTACCGGGCTCTGGCATTGAAACGGTATTGCTCGCCATTGAAGATTATACAGAAAAAAGACGAAATGAGGAAGATTTAAGGGCCTCAGAGGAGAAGTATCGTAATCTCGTTGCAAATGCTTACGATGGTATCATGGTCGTTCGCCAAGATGCTTCGATAGAATTCGCCAACCGACGAATTGAGGTCATGTTTGGATATAGTACCGATGAACTGATTAATAAGAATTACGAAATCCTGATCACAGATCGTGATCGCCCGAAACATGTTGGCCACCATGCCGAATATTTACTCGATCCTCATGCTCGGGAAATGGGCACAGGGCTTAATCTATTTGGTAAACGTAAAGATGGGTCTGAATTTCCAGTTGATATATCCCTAAGTCCTTTCAAATTAAAATCAGAAACATTTGTGAACTGCGTGGTTCGGGATATTTCAAGCTTGAAAGAGATTGAAAAGGAACGCTCAAATATTTTAGAGCGTGAAAAAGAAGCCAGGGCAATTGCAGAGAAATCAAATCACGAAAAAGATGAATTTTTAGCGATGATTTCTCATGAGCTTCGCACACCACTCACTTCAATTCTTACTTGGTCACAAATGTTGCGCCAAGGAAGACTAGATACCGAAAAGACTCAAAAAGCTTATGCGATTTTGGAGCAAAGTGCCTTAGCGCAAGCTCAACTCATTGATGATCTTTTAGACGTTTCAAGAATTCAGGCCGGTAAACTCAATCTGAACATGCAAAAGATCGATCCGAGAAAAGTGATTGCTGCAGCCATTGAATCAACCCGCAGTTTAGCTGCGAGTAAATCAATACAAATTGATACAAAAATAGATCCATCAGTCTTACATATTTTCGCTGACCCGGTTCGTCTTCAACAAATCTTGTGGAATCTCCTATCCAACTCGATCAAATTTTCGACTAATGATGGAAAAATCTGGATCACGTTGGAGAGCAAGAAAATATCTGCTGGCGAATATATTTGCATTCAAGTTCGAGATAATGGAAAGGGAATAAAACCGGAATTTATACCTATTATTTTTGAACGATTCACCCAAGTGGATAGCACCACTACTCGGGCCTATGGTGGCCTAGGCTTAGGACTCGCGATTTTGAAAAAACTGGTCGAAATGCATCATGGTACAGTTGAAGTGGATAGTCCGGGTGAAGGCAAAGGTGCAACCTTTACCATTTACCTTCCTGTTGCAAGCTGTGAAAAAATGAGCTTTTCAGAGGCAGAGGCAGAGGCAGAGGTAGAGGTAGAGGTGAGCCTCCATGGTTTGCGCGTACTGCTTGTAGAAGATGATCAAAATGCAAGACATGCTTTTTCCCTCATGCTTGGATCTTTCGGCGCAGAAGTGAAAGCAGTTGAATCAGCAAGTGCAGCTCTGGCGATCATTGAAGAATTCAAGCCCAATGTATTAGTCAGTGATATCGCCATGCCGGGTGAGGATGGATACAGCTTGATCGGAAAAATCAGAGCTCTAGAATCAGAACTGAGAAAGATTCCCGCCCTGGCACTCACCGCCTACGCCGGACAAAGTGATATTCAGCAAGCTCTTTTGGCGGGATTTCAGTCACACATGGCCAAACCAGTGGATGCAGATGAACTGGCCTTGGCAATTTCTAGATTGGTCGGAAAAATAAAATGAATCCAATTGCTGTTGAAGTTTTGCTTCAAACTCCAGCAGAAGAACAATTGGTTGAACTCGTCGAACGCAAAGGCGTTGGCCATCCGGACTCTATTTGTGATGCGATTGCGGATCATGCATCACTCGCACTTTGCCGAGAGTATAAAAAAAACTTTGGTAGAATTCTCCACCATAACCTTGATAAAATTATGCTCGTTGCTGGAGAGTCTCATCCAAAAATCGGTGGAGGAACTATTGATCAACCCATGCGATTTATTTTTAGTGATCGCGCTACCGCGAGTTACCTGGGCAAAACAATTGATATTAATAACATCGTGATCAATGCCGCCAAAGATTGGCTTCGTGGTCACTTACGTTTTGTTGATCCCGATCTCCATGTTGTTTTTCAAAATGAGATCAAGACGGGTTCGCCCGAGTTGACGGAACTTTTTAAGCGAAGTGTGATTGGTGCTAACGACACATCTGCTGCCGTTGGCTTTGCTCCTTTTACACAGACTGAGCAAATCGTGATCGCAGTAGAAAATCATCTCAATTCTAAAGCCTTTAAATTACTTTTTCCTGAAACCGGAGAAGATGTGAAAATCATGGGGTTAAGGCGTGGGCGCGAGCTGCATCTTACCGTCGCGATTGCCTATGTGGATCGTCTTGTCTTAAGTCATGAATACTATTTTGAACGAAAAAAAGAAATGGCTTCCAATTTGTTTGAATTTCTTCAACCCTGGCAACAACAATTTGAAGGTATCAAATTGGATATCAATACTCTTGATGATCCTGATCTCGGTGAAAATGGAATGTATCTTACTGTGCTTGGAATTTCAGCCGATGGTGCGGATAGTGGTCAGGTGGGACGTGGTAACAGGGCCAATGGACTCATTACTCTTAATCGCCCTCAGAGCATAGAGGCCCATTCCGGAAAGAACCCCGTTAATCATGTTGGTAAAATCTATTCTCATTTCGCTAACCACGTTGCCTGGAAAATTTATTTCGAAGTTAAAGGTATTCAGGAAGTTTATGTTCATCTGTGTAGTCAGATCGGGCAGCCCATTGATCGACCCCTCATTGCGTCCGTGAAACTTCTTTTGAGACCAGGGATATTACTTGATGATGTGAAAAAACACATCGAGACGATTCTCGCGGAAGAACTTTCAAAGATGAGTGAGTTTACAGAGAAACTTTCAGGCGCGTAGAGCTGTACCAATTTTGACCGTGGAGACAAACATAAGCAATCTACTATTTCTGACTCAAAATTTTTATTGTTCGACGTTAAGTGGGGATGAATTTCGGAATTTTTTCCTTTCTAATGGCGTCTTTAATTTAACGCCCCTTTGCTTTTTCCTCATTCTTTCAAGCTCTTAAGATTTCAATTCGTGAGCTATCAGCTTGCAGACAACTGTCCTCATGAAGAAAACAACCGATCAATTAGATTTGATACCCCCTTATTGTCCCAATTCCCACTGTCGATTTCATTTGGGAACAAATGATCTATTTTACGTAAAAAATGGTTGGGCGAAGACTGACAAGGCACCATTTTTCAATCAGCGATACAGATGCAGGGAATGTAAGATTCAATTTTCCGCCAATACTTTTAATCTCGATTTTAGAAAAAGGTTAGGAAATCATTCGGAAAAAGTTCT
>CAXNNO010000025.1:0-13362 GCA_964203555.1 Bacteriovoracales bacterium | reverse complement strand
CAAAAAAGATTATTTCAGAGAAAAAAATTAACAACATCCAGGTGTCTTTGTTGATTTGTGGTGATGCTAGGATGAGGCAACTTAACCGGAGCTTTCGCAACAAAGATAAGGTCACTGATGTTTTATCTTTCCCGGCACATGAGGATCTTAGAAAACAGAAATTCAATGAACCTGTTCTTTTTTTGGGAGACCTTGCAATCTGCCATCCTCAGACCAAAAGACAGGCTACTCAATTTGAAATCAGCTATATGGATGAGTTCATTCACCTGTTCTTTCACGGAATGATTCATCTCATGGGTTATGATCATGAAATTTCTCTGAGTGAGGAAAAATTGATGCAGAAATGGGAAGAAATAGCATTAAAGAAATTTAGCGCAATAAAGAAGGGGCCTTTTTAAGGCCCCTCATCTTTTTATTCTTTGAAAGATCTCTTAAGCAGAGCGGCCCTGGCCAGGGCCGATTTAAGATTCAGCCTTCCGCCGGCAACAATTTTATTCTCGAAGTCAGGAACTTTTGTCACTGATTTCATGAGAATTTTTTTGATCGTGGTGCTTTTAAAACCAGGGTAATAGCTCATGACCATGGCAGCAACTCCAGAGGCGTTCGGGGCCGCCATAGACGTTCCAGAGGCCATTGCGTACTTATTGCCATTAATCGTTGAATAGACATTGGAGCCTGGAGAAGCGACGTCCACAGTGGTTGGACCAATATTTGAAAAAGATGAAAGACCCCCCGAAGAAGTTGTTGAGGCAATAACCAAAAGGTTCTCGCTATCAAATGATGCCGGATACTTTGCATTGACATCGTTATTCGCCCAAGACATTGGTCCCGCGGAGTCATTCCCAGCAGAGGCAATAACAAGTACACCATTTTTGGAAATTTGGTTTATGGTATCTCGAACAACCATTCCGCCTTCATTTACTTTCTTACCAAATGAGCAGTTTATGATTTTTGCTCCCATTTTTGCGGCATAGAGATAGGCCTCAACAATGTTTGAGTCAAGCTCGTCAGAGTCATCTGGAACAGTTCTTAACGCCATGATTTTTACATTATTGGCCACACCTGTAATGCCGATGCCATTATTTTGAGTTGCTGCGATTGTGCCCGCAACGTGTGTTCCATGCCAATGGGAGGCCATGGTGTCCATGGTTGCCTGACCCTGGCCATCTCTTACGAAAGTATTGATTCCGTGAAGATCATCAATGTAGCCATTGTTATCATCATCAATTTTATTTCCGGGAATTTCCTTATCGTTGGTCCACATGATATCTTTCAGGTCTTCATGATTATGATCAACACCAGTATCGACGACCGCAACGATAATTTCTTCCTGATTAGTCGTCGGAAGAGCTTCATAGGCGCCTGATACGTCTAGTCCCGCCTTTGCATTAAAGGCCCATAACCTCCCTACCTCAGGGTCATTAAACGAGACATTAAAATCAAAATTTTTCAGTCTTTTAATATAAATTCCAGTCGCATAAAGAACCTCAAGCTTTGGCATTGATTTCTTTCCTGAAAAAAAATCTTTCTGAACATATTCAACATCTGTTGATGAGGCCATCTCAGTTGCCAGTTGATCGGCACTATTTGTTTGAACGAGATAGAGATTTCCAAAAAGTTTTTTTGAACTTTTAATCAGTGATGATTTCTTAAGAACTTCGCCAGCTTTCATCTTAATAAAAAGGTGATTGGGGTGGTAACGATGACTTTTGCCATGAGCAAAGCTCATTGTGGCCAGAATAACCATTAAAAATCCAGTACTTAGCTTTTTCATTGTGGCCCTTTCCTTAATGGAGTAAAACAATCTGCTAAAATCCTATCCTTTGGTCTCGATGAGTGCAACGTAAAATATCAGTCTTTTGAAGAGTTTACAGGATCATTTGGACGCTTATTGGTATGTAAGTTTTTCAAATGATCTTAAGAGGATGGTCTTGCCCTGTTACAGTGCGTAAATAATAAGCAGGAATTTTTGGCCATAATAATATTACGTTAGAATTATTGAGAAAGGACTTTGAGTGCTTAGGATTTTTAAATATTTAATCTATGGAAGCTTAGCGGCCGTAACAATCAGCAGTTACTCCGCTTCCGATTTTATACAGGGTCACCTGGGTGCCATGAGTAATCAGGTATCTGAGGATGTCGGGAATGTACCTGGTAACCGATATAATTCTCATTTTGAGTTTAACTATCAACGTCATGTTAATTCTTTGCGTACCTTTGAAATCGAGCGAAATTTTCACATTGCGGCTCAGCTTAACGATCAAAACCTTTCCCTTTACTCGGTTCAGGAAGCCTTTGTAGGGACGAACCTTACGTCCAAGGATCACATTAGAGTCGGAAGACAGATTATTCCCTGGTCAGAAGTGGATAAAATTTGGGGATTTGGGAAAGTGAATAATCGCCGAAACTTTGACTACTTCAATCCAGGTCAGGAAGGATTGACGGGCCTTCTGTACGAGAGAAAATCATCAAATGGAATGCGTTACAAAGGTTTTTTTTCAGGACTCTATCTGCCTGAAATGAATCCTTCAATGGATATTAATAAAAATAAACAAACGATTACATCCAGACATTCATGGGCGGATGTTCCCGCTCAAACTGCCGAAGTGGAAGGCATTATGATGGACGTGAAGTATGATGTTCAGTATCCGCAGATCAATGACGTTATTTATCGTTATTCGGCTGGATTCAACATTGGCTGGGAATCCAAGAACTGGGCCTTAGATAATTTTTTCATGAGAAAACCAGAAAATATAATGACCCCTGATGTTGAAGTGAGCGTTGATTTTGTTCAGAATGTTGTTAACGCCAAGATCGACCCGCGTTTTTATTATCATGATCTTTATGGATCCACTCTTAAGTATCGTAATCGTGATCTTGAAATGCACATATCGGGCATCGCCATCAGGCCGAATGAGTACCCTGATGTTGACGACAGAGTTCGCTACACGGAAATTAAAAATAGAAAAAGAAGGGAGGACTATGTAGGGGGAGGGATTGCGAGGTCAAATGATCTTTACACTCTGGCCTTTCATTATGTTGCCCGGCTCTCACCCTTTGACAGAAATAAAGATGAACTCACCGAAGATCCAAGATGGAATCAGGCCTTAAACTTTCTGGCATCAAGAAACTTCGGTAAAAGCTACAGCCTTTCTGCAGATTTTAAATATGACATGTTAACAACCGACAGACTGGTCATGCTTCGGGCCAACTATAAAGTCTCAAAAGAACTTTTGATGAATCTTGGCATGAATATGATTGGAACCCCGTCGGATGGAAAATCCTACTGGTCAACTTATACCAACAACGACGCAATTTATGGTGGGCTAAGATATGTATTCTAATCTAAAAGGAACGATCTCCTTACTCCTAATGGGTCTTTTCCTGAGTGGTTGCGGGGATCTTCTGGGGACTAAGGTTGTCAAGCGTCAGCTTGATAGTTCTCAGTTTGAAGTTCAATGTGAACTTGATATGAACAAATTCACCGACATCATGGTCGAGAACATTAGTTCTCAAATTCGTTGCCTAGGTGAAAATTTAAATTTATTTATAAAAGTCGTAAAATCCGGCAAGCCCGGCTACCTCTCCCGCATCCAGCTGGAGCAGTATCTGGCAAAATACCGCCCAGATGTGAAGCCAGAAGTTGTCAAAGGTCTTAAGTCTATTTTTGACATAGGCCACCTCATTACCGGCGAAGATCCTGAATTTATATCCAAAGAAACAGTTGATAAGGTTATAAACTTTGCCCTGGTTTTTAATCAGGAAGCAGCTCTGAATTTTGGACCTATCTTTCAAAATGAATCACCAGTCAGTTTCCCCTTGCACCAGAATCATCGGGACCGGGTATCCGCGGCCAACAAAGCGATTATTCAGTCTTTGCGCTCCATCTTTAATCCAAATAGAAACGGGCAAATTCATAAGCTCGATATCGTGACTTTATTTGAAAGCTTTTCCAATGAATCAAACCGGGAAAATATTGATAAGGCCAAGAAAATTCTTTTTCTTAAGAAAGTTTTTCTGGGAGGTGATAGTGAAATCATCACCCACAGTGAACTTGAAAAACTTATCCTTAATTTCGATCATCTGCTTCTCATCGGGCTGGATATTGTCCGATACAAGTACATCATCCTTAAACAGGAATCGATTCTTCAAATCTTAAAGCGTGATATAAATGATTTATACAACATTATAAATCAAGGTCCTCTCGGTCAGCGGGACGCAGAGATCCTTTTTACAGTTAATGACGTTATTGAAGCCGCCAAAATGTTCATAGAACCAAGTGAATTAGACTTAGATAAGTTTCGTAACTTCATTGGCGAGGTCAAGAAAGTTGTCATAAACGGAAATTCATCAGATGTCACAGGTGTTGAGCTCAAAAATTTATTCTCACATGCAAAATCACTCCTTCAAACAGGAACAGTTTTTCATCGGATTTATGATAAATTCAAGGCACAGCTTGATAGCCCGAAACCCGTAGAGGAGACCATCAATTTTGATGAGTACAGGCACACCTACCCAGAGCACCAGGCGGAACTTGATCAATTTGAGAGAATAACTAAAAAGTACCGTTTCATGAAAGGTGAGTTTCTATCACCCTATTACATGAAGGGCTCGAAGAGAAATCCCGATGCAATATTTGAAATTGCTCTCTTTGAATATGGCATCAGGTTAATCCTGTCGAAATTTGGTGATGTGAGTCCAAATCCTGATTCAGTAGGCGGTTATTCAATTGATAAAATAAAAATGCAAGAACTTATCAAGATGTTTGAAAAAGAGCTTGTGGAGCTGGACTTATTTCTGCCCGGCCGTGGTATTCCGACTGCTGATAATATTTCGTTACTTGGAACTCTTTTTCAGTATCAATCTGATAAGAATAAAGTCATGGATACAAATGAAGCCACTGAATTTGCTGTCAGTTTATTAGCTTCACTTAATATCAGAGAAGATCTTTTCACTTTCATGCAGGAAAAAAACTGTACGATTGATAGATTTGATCGAGTTGAACCTGCATGCTTTAAGGCCAACTTTTGGAAAGGGTTATGTACTTACTATCGCAATTATTTTCCCTCGATGTTTAATTCTTTGAACGCTCCAAAAAAGTGCGAGGATTTCGAAAATACAAAAGAAAGTGCCATCCTGCTTGGTCGTGCTGATGAAGCTGCACGAACCTGCACCTATTATACAGATGGGAAGAAAGAGGAGATTTTTTATTCCAAAGGGGATTTTATGACAATCCTCCTCGCTCTGATGCATGCTGAAACTACGATCCTTCGTTGGGATGACAATCATAATAACGTGATGGACGCTAACGAGGTTGAGAAGGCCTATGATATTTATGCCCCGGCCTTAGATGGTTTTCTTGAAGACAAAAGTCCAATCATCAAGAAATTTAAAAAGCAGATCTTTCAGTACATGATTAAGTACGAGCAGGTTCCTGACGAAAAAGATTTCGGCAGCATCTGGAAGTTTGTCAAATTCCTCATAAGTTTTGACAAAAAATCTCCTGCCTACAGGAAAACGATTGTTGCTGTTTTAAAGGTTATCGGAGACGAAAGTAAGAAAATTCAGGACATTCCCTTTAATTGTAATCTTTTAAGAGATCCAGATATCATTCCAAGAGGGGATATTGATGAACTCGCCAAAATACCTGTAGTGGAAATTTCGGATGCAAATCAGCCGCTAAACCCACTGGAAGAAACTCAAAGATTTATGAACTTATATTCATTCGAGGATAAAGAAATCATAAGGCGCGAACTATTAGCTTTTAGTGAAGAAATGCAGTCAGGAAAAATTTCAAAAGTCAGGTTTGTCACGCAAACCAACCTGCGAATGCTTTTTAATGTCATTTTGCGTGATAAAGCTCAAATGAGAAGTATCAGGGCCGCCATTCCTAAGGGTCCGGACGTCCATCGAATTGGCCTTGCTGTTTCCTTCACACTGGGTCAAGAAAAACCAAATTGAATAAGAGGGCCTGATTATGGGCCCTCCTTATTCTTATCCATCGATTTTAAACAGATCCTTCTCTTTTCAAAGCTTAATACTCTTTGTTACAGTGACAACTTCCAAAGGTACAATATGGATGACTCACTGTTTCTAAAATTGTCAGATTTTAAATCTCAATTCCCAGAGATTAAAGCATCTCTTGAAACCATACGGAGGTCGCTTTGACGTCGATCGAAAGCAAAATCGACTAAGAGAGATCTCAGAACTTGAGGCCCTGGATGGCTTCTGGAATGATTCAACAAACGCAACAAAAATTCAAAAAGAACGCTCTTTAATTGAAGAAGTTCTCAATTTCTATAAAAATGTCAAATCTCTCGCTGATGATTTTGAGATTCTCTGTGAGATGAGTGATGCCGGAGACGAAACTTCCGCCCGAGAGGCCCTTGACCTATTTCCTAAACTTCAATCATCGCTGTCTGAAGCTGAGAAGAAAGCACTTCTTTCAGGTGAGACTGATCTTAATAATGCCATTCTGACTATCAATGCAGGTGCAGGTGGCACTGAGTCCTGTGACTGGGCGGGAATGCTTTTGAGGATGATTCAACGTTGGAGTGAATCAAAAGGATTTAAGGCACAGATCATGGATTTCCAGTATGGGGATTCTGCCGGAATCAAGTCGGCCACTCTCATGATTCAGGGTAACTATGCTTACGGACTTCTTAAATCGGAGACGGGAGTTCATCGATTAGTCCGTATTTCTCCCTTTGATTCAAATGCCCGGAGGCACACTTCGTTTGCTTCAATCTTTGTGAGTCCGGAAGTTGATGATTCAATTCAAATTGAGATTAACGATAAAGATCTCCGGATCGATGTCTATCGTTCAGGCGGGGCCGGTGGGCAGTCGGTTAATACTACAGATTCAGCAGTGAGATTAACCCATTATCCAACGGGAATCGTTGTGGCATGCCAAAACGAACGCTCCCAGATTCAGAACCGTGCGATGGCGATGAAAATTCTTAAATCCCGACTCTATGATTATGAGCTTCAAAAACGCAGGGAAGCTCAGAACAAAGTGGAGGCAGGCAAAAAAGATATCACATGGGGCTCACAAATTCGCTCCTACGTCCTTCATCCATATAAGCTTGTGAAAGATCACCGCACAGGTTTGACTTCATCTCAGGCCGAAACAGTTCTGGACGGAGACCTGGATGAATTTATGAAGTCTTTTCTCCAATGGAAATCCCTTGGTGGGGAAGTACAAGATACAGGAATGGATGATTTATGAATGATGACAAATTAACGACTTCGGGGAAGATTATGAAAGACAAACACATTAGACGATGGACTGAAACTTTTTCTGAGCAGATGGAAGTCCGTCTTGATAAAAGAAAAAAACTCGAAGAGATGGGTGTTAATCCCTACAAAAACGGAGTTAAGCCCAATACAACTTTTGAATACCTTACAAACCACTATGGGGCACTGTCGAAGGAAGAGATAGGGGAGACTCCCCGTTATGCTATCGCCGCACGGGTTTTGATGGTGCGCGATTTTGGTAAGGCCGCTTTCCTCCAGTGTGATGATGGAACCGGTCGATTTCAAGTTTACGTTAATAAGCAGATCACTTCCGAAAAGGGATTTTCCGAATACAAGTATCTTGATTATGGAGATATTATTTTCGTTGAGGGCGATATCTTTAAAACAATGAAAGGTGAGCTTGCCATTAATGCTCGCGATTTTAGTATCGTAACAAAATCCATCCGTCCCCTTCCTGAAAAATTTCATGGCCTCACTGATCAGGAATTAAAATATCGCATGCGCTATGTGGATATGATCATGAATCCTGAAACAAGAGATAAACTGCGCAGACGCTCTGAAATTATCCGTTATATTAGAGAACACTTCTATCGGGCCGACTTTTTAGAAGTAGAAACTCCGATGATGCATTCAATTGCCGGTGGGGCGGCGGCCAAGCCCTTTAAGACTCATCACAATGCACTCAATATGGAACTCTTTATGAGAATTGCTCCCGAGTTGCATCTCAAGAGGCTGATTGTCGGCGGCTATAATAAAGTTTTTGAAATGAACCGTTGTTTTCGCAATGAAGGCCTCTCCCTGAAGCATAATCCGGAATTCACTTCAATTGAATTTTATTGGGCCTATGCCACTTACTTTGATCTGATGGATTTCACAGAGGATCTTCTTACAGGAATCGCTCGCGATGTTTTAAAAACGGATCTGGTGAGATTCGGAACTCATGACATTAATCTCAAAGGCCCTTACGCCAGATATACCATGCGTGAAGCAGTCGCTAAATTTACGAATTCCTCCATGGAGCAGATTAATGATCGCACTTATCTTTTATCAATCCTGAAAGACACCGGGCTTGATCAGAAAAAACTTCAGAATACGAGTTGGGGTAAGCTTCTAGTGAACTGCTTCGAGGAATTGGTTGAGGCGAAACTGATTCAACCCACATTTATTACTGAATATCCGACAGAAGTCTCACCTCTGTCCCGACGAAATGATGAAAATCCTGAATTCGTTGACCGCTTTGAATTTTTTATGAACGGTTGGGAAGTGGCCAATGCATTCTCCGAGCTTAATAATCCTACAGATCAATTGGATCGTTTCGCTGATCAGGCAATGGCCAAGGAGGCGGGAGATGACGAGGCATCCGATGTTGATTATGATTTTGTGAGGGCCTTGGAATACGGAATGCCTCCGACCGCTGGGCAGGGTATCGGTATTGATCGTCTCGTGATGATACTGACTGACAGTCACACTATCCGGGATGTCATATTGTTCCCGCTCCTGAAGAAGGAACATTATTTTTCTGAAGAAGAGTAATGGGCTCTTATTTATCAATCTTAAAAATATCTCTTCATGGTCGCTCAGCAAGTAAGATCTTACTGGCGACCATTTTTAGTTTCACCTTTTCAATAGCCGTCATTCTCTGCACCTTTGGGCTCATGGATGGATTTGATCATCTTCTTAAATCAGGGTTAAGACACTCTTCGGGTGATATCCTGATAACAAACAGAAACGGCTTTTTTCTCATGACTCCAGATCTGGCCGCCCAGCTCAATACTGTAAAACCTCTGGTCATCTCCGAAGTCATTCAGACTGAAGCCTTCGCGATGTTTGGTGAAATGAGTAAGGGTGTTCTGGTCCGGGGAGTTGATGATGAACTTTTTTCAAAGGCGACTGGACTTAAAGTCACTATTCCTCAGGACGGAATAGTTGTCGGAGAGGAATTGGCCAGGCAATTGAATATAAAACCGGGGGATTCTCTGGCACTGACTTTTGGTAAAGGGCACGAATCAGCTCACTCCCTTCCCATGATTCAAACTTTCAAATTAAGCTCAGTAATTAAGCACGGCATTTATCAAAAAGATCTGCGTTGTGTTTATCTGAAACGAAAGAATCTCTCTGAACTCCTGGAGCTTGGTTCTAAATTTAATTTACTGATTCTGGCAACCGAGCCCACCTATCCTCCTCTTCAATCGCTTGATCCCATTTTAAAAGACCAGCAGCACCTGCTCACACAACTTGGGTCGCAATACGTGGTTAAACCATTCTGGCATGAGTATGATTTTCTCATCAAGGCGGTTAAAGTCGAGAAGTTTTCAATTTCTCTCATCCTTCAGCTCATTGTGGTCGTCGCCGTTTTTAATATCATCGCGTTTGTTATTTATATCATGGAGAAAAAAGCACAAGATTTTTTCTTCCTTAGGGCAGTAGGCCTTTCATTAAATGCTCTTTCAAAATTCTGGTTTCTCTCGGTTCTCATCATCTGGGCCCTGTCTTGCTTTGGTGCACACATTCTTTCTCTCATCTTTGACTGGTCACTTCAGCACCTTTCTTTTTTACAGATTCCTGGAGAGATTTATGTCCTTTCTGCCCTCCATCTGCGTCTGGATTTTTTGGCCTATGTGACGGTTTATGGATTATCTTTGTTGTGGATATTATTGGCGACTTTCGTAGGTTATCTCAGGTTAAAAAGAACGCCCATTGTAGAGGGGCTTCGTCAGGAGTTTAGTGCATGAGTTTTATTATGCTTTCCAATGTGGAGAAGTCTTTCGGTAAGACGAAAGTTCTTCGTGGCATCAATCTTCAAATTGAGGCCAAAGAGCTTGCTGCGATCAGGGGTGCATCTGGTTCGGGAAAATCAACTTTGCTCTATCTCCTGGGTGGACTCGATCAACCGACCACGGGCAAAGTTATTATTGATAATAAGAATCTTAGTTCAATGAGTGATGAGGAGCTTGCTTATTTCAGAAATTCTCACGTTGGATTTGTCTTTCAGTTTCATTTCCTCTTACCCTCCATGTCATGCAGAGAGAATATTCTTCTGCCTGGAAGAATTGGTGGCAGAGATATCGGGAAGGTCGAAGAGGACTGCGAAGAATTGGCGAAAATCCTTGGTGTCACTCATTGTCTGTCTAAATTCCCTTTCGAAATTTCAGGCGGGGAGCAACAACGCGTTAATATAATTCGCGCTTTATCTTTAAGGCCAAGAATCCTTCTTTGTGATGAACCCACGGGAAATTTGGATTCAAAGAATTCCGAAAAAGTAACGAATTTACTTAAAGGTCTTGCCGCAGATTTTGGGGCCACATTACTAGTAGTGACTCATGATGATAAAGTCGCTTCTTTTTTTCCCCGAAAAATAGTGATTGAAGATGGTCAGATAATTGGCTAGACTTTTTTACTGCAAATAAAATTAATTAGATAGCCATCTGCGTTAAGGATTTTTAAGTTGAAAATAGCTCAGCTTCTCTTCACCGTTTTACTTTTTTTAATTCAGATTAATTCTGTTTGGGCGCAAGAAATTATTGGGCCGATTAAAGAGATGTTTCGGGTTGATTCAATTGAGTTTACCGGAAATAGAAAGGTTGAGTCCGAGGCAATCCTTGAAAAACTAGGCACTCGTCAAGATATGATGCTCGATAACTATCTTTTAAGAAAAGATCTCTCACGCATCTATGAGATGAAGTACTTCGAAGAGGTTGAGGCGTATCACAAAAGTACTTCAGGTAAAAATATCCTCCTCTTTAAATTAAAAGAGAAACCAATCATTGGTAAAATATCCTTTTCCGGAAATGATGAAATTAACGATGATGACTTGAAAGAGCAGATTAAAACAAAAGAGTTTAATATCCTTGATGTCTCGACATTAAAAAACGATATCCTTCTACTCCAGAAGCATTACGAAGAAAAAGGTTATTTCCTTGCTCTTGCATCCTACATGTTGAGCGACAATAAGAATGGGTCAGTCGACATCAAATTCAAGATTAAAGAGTGGGATAAAGTTCGCGTAAAAAAGATTACCTTTCTGGGAAGTAAAAATATACCAGATCTGGAATTGAAGAACTTCATGCAAACGCGTGAGGAAACTTATTTTTCTTTTTTGTCGGGTTCAGGAAACTTTAAGGAAATCAACTTTCAAACCGATGTAGAACGATTGAAGTACTATTATAAAACTCGTGGTTATCTTCAGGTTAATATTCAGAATCCTGAGGTCACCGCATCTGAAGATAAAAAGTGGATTTTCATTACTGTCCGACTTCAGGAAGGGCCTCAATTCTCAATTAACGACATCAGTTTTAATGGAGAACTTCTTTTTTCAGAAAGTGAGATGCTGGAAAAGTTAAAACTCAAATCGACACAAACCTATAATGAAGAAAATCTGCGTCTTGATATCCAGACCCTGACTGAAATGTATCAGGATAAGGGGTATGCATTTGCCAACGTACTCAGAACTCTCGAGGTTGTTCCGGGTGAGAATAAAGTCGATGTGGTTTTTTCTTTTGAGAAGGGCGTAATTGCTTACTTTGGTAAGATTGTCATGAAAGGAAATACCAAAACTCGTGATAAGGTATTGAGGCGGGAGCTTAAGATACACGAGGGCGACATGTATTCTGGTTCGAAATTACGAACCTCGAAGGATAACGTGAATCGCTTAGGTTTTTTTCAGCCAGAGAGCGTAGTTTTTAATACGATTACTCGTAAAGGCACTGACAATATTCTTGATGTTGAAGTTTCCATTAAGGAGCGTCCTACAGGTCAGATCTCTCTCGGTGCGGGTTACTCAACTGCGACACAGGGATTTATTCAGGCCTCAGTGGCACAAAACAATTTCCGTGGTCTTGGCCAAAATATTAATGCCAATTTATCTTACTCCGATAGACAGCAGATATATAATCTCGGTTTCACCGAACCCTACCTGTTTGATACAAAATGGACGGCGGGGGCCGATTATTATCAGACCCTTTCATTCTTTATCAGATCATTTGCTTACAGAAAGCACGGCGGAGACATACGAGTCGGTCACCCGATCTTTGAATACACCCGTCTCTTCCTGACTTATCGTTATGAGGATAATAAAGTTTCAGATGTTATTAACGAGGGGATTAATCCAAGTGTCGAAAATGGTTCTGCCTCTTCAATTCAGGCATCGATTATTAGAGACAAGCGAAATAATATTTTTGAGCCATCCAACGGTTATTATACTTCGGGATCTTTGGAGTATACAGGTCTTGGTGGTTCTATGCGTTGGATGAAGGGAGAGCTTGAAGGGCGCTATTATCGTCCGATTATTGGCGATCTCGTGCTTCGTTCCCGCCTCAATGTTTCCCGATTATTTAAAACTACTGTTCGGGACATTCCTAGAATTGAAAAGTTCTCCCTTGGTGGTGCAAGAAATATGCGGGGATATAACCTTGAAGATATTGGTCCGATCAGAAAGGCCCGAAATACTCAAACAAACCAGTTGGAGGATTTTAACTTCGGGGGTCTCTTCAGTCTACTCGGCACTCTTGAGTTCGAGCATCCTCTGATCAGAGAAGCGGGACTTAAATGGGTCGTTTTTTATGATGCCGGTAACGTATACGAAACACGCATTGGTGAAAATGGAGACTATTCCCTACGGAGTGACTATGGTTTTGGTTTCCGCTGGTTTTCACCGATTGGAGTATTACGATTCGAATTTGGTTTCCCGGTTAATCCGCGTGAACGTGAATCATCCAATCAATTTAACTTTGACATAGGACAATTATTCTAAACAATGCTATTGTTTGGCCCCAAGGAGATACTTATGAAACTCATTCTCAGCTTAATGCTCTTAACTTACAGCCTCTCATCATTTTCTTCTGTTTTAGTTGGATTGGTAGACATCCAAAAAGTTATTACCTCAATTAAAGAGGGAAAAAATGTTCAGAAGACACTTGAAAAAGCTTTTAACGACAAAAAAACTGTTCTGAAAAAAGAAGAAGATAAAATTAAAAAAGCTCAGGAAGATTATAAAAAACAATCCATGGTTCTTGCCGAAGCTGCTCGTGCAAATAAAGAGCGTGAAATTCAGGAAATGATGATGAAGCTCCAGAATAAAACGATGGAATTTCAGCGTGAAATTCAAAA
>CAXNNO010000024.1:0-13595 GCA_964203555.1 Bacteriovoracales bacterium | reverse complement strand
AAAGACCAACCTGAAGGAATTTAAAATAGTTGTCAGCTACAACCCACAGGAGATTGAGGCTGAAAAACAGCGCTTTAGAGTGCTCTGTCAGCTAATATTTCCCCATTTGGCCAGCACGGCAAGTTAAGTAACTGATCTCACAAAAGTATTCCTTGCTTGACTAGCGTGATAATTCACGCTAGTCTATTTTTTAAGGAGAAACTATGAGTTCAATAGATATTGCTTTAAATATTCTGGGAATTACCGGAGGGGTCGTTACAGGCGTAGGTATTATTATATTTGCCCTTTTTAAATTTTTAGGAACTATTCAAATCAACCGCATTAATAATAATGAGATTCATGATCTCACTACTAAGTTAGAACAATCACGCCATGAAATGGCTAAGTCATTAACTAAGATTGAAAATGACCTTCGAGCGCAATCAGACAAGCAAAACATTGCATTTAACATGTATTTCGGCGGCCAATTCAATAAGTATAATGAGCTATGGGTGTCGATTGTTGAGCTACAAGAATCTGTTGATTTATTGTGGGAAGGTGTTGATGAAATTAGACTAGCTTCATTCGTGAATGCAATAAATACCTCAAAAAAGAAATTAAAGCTTGCTCGACCATATCTTGATCCAAATGATTATAGATTAGTTGAAGAGTTTTTTGGAAAAATTGATAATTATAAAGAAGGAAAACAAACAGTTTTGTCATTTCATAACTTGCCTGATCGTGAGTTTAATAAGAGAAGCACCTTAGACAAAGTAAATAGCTTTATTGAGCAGAATAGATATTTACGTGATGAAATAAATAACATCTCTGAGATAATACTTAAAAATATCGGAGATAGACTTCGTGGATAGAGAAAACATAAAAAATAAACTTCTACTATCCATTGAGAAGGAAATGGAACAAAAAGAGCTATCTCAAGGTGAAGTTGCTCGAATGATTGGGCTTGATCGAAGAAATGTTAATAAGATTCTTCGAGGAACAGAAAGAGGAGTCAGCATTGATCAGTTAGTAAGAATTGCTAACGGTATTGGTTTAGATGTTGATGTCATTATCAAGCGTAGTAAGGATTAGTTATGAGAAAGATTGCTATTTATTGTCGCGTATCGACAGATGAGCAGGCAAAAAATAAAGAGGGTTCTATTACCTCTCAAATTCAACGATTAAGAATGAAAGTTGAAGAGAAAAATCGCTATGAAAATGGCAAATGGGGAAAAGTCGTTGATCTTTATAAGGATGAAGCCTACTCAGGTAAAAATACAGATCGCCCCGAGTTTCAGAGACTCATAGCAGATATTAAGAAGAAAAGAATTGATACAGTTATGGTTACGGAACTATCTCGTTTGAGTCGTTCTGTTGCCGACTTTTTAAATTTCATCAATGACATGGAAAAACTTGGCTGTGATTTTATTTGTCTACAATATGATTTTGATACGACAAGCCCTGCTGGCCGCGTTTTCATGACCATTATTATGGCACTTGCCCAATTTGAAAGAGAGCTAACAGCAGAAAGGATCAAAAATAACTTTCACTCTCGTGCATTGCGAGGCCTTTTAAACGGTGGCCATCCTTTTCTAGGTTACGACAAAGACGCTAAAAACTCTGGTCGTTTAATTCTTAATAAAAAAGAAGCCAATCTTGTTAAGGAAATATTCAATCTTTATTTTGAACTTGGGAGTATTTCAGCAGTAGCTCATGAGTTAAATAAGCGCGGCTTTGTAAACAAGTCTTGGGTTGGAAAAGATGGTCAAGCCAAAGGT
Source organism: Bacteriovoracales bacterium (assembly GCA_964203555.1). Taxonomy (GTDB): domain Bacteria; phylum Bdellovibrionota; class Bacteriovoracia; order Bacteriovoracales; family Bacteriovoracaceae; genus Peredibacter. Next base: position 11,838 of record CAXNNO010000024.1, on the reverse strand, counting down.
GGTAATCCATTTAATCATGATCATATTTGGAGAACTCTTACCAATCCTGCTTATATGGGAAAAAGAGAAATCAATAAGAATAATAAAGATGCATCTACTGATCTTCTAAAGTCTGAAGAACAATATATGCTTGTCGATGCTTCATGGGAGCCAATTGTTTCAGAAGAATTATTCAATCAGACGCAAGACAAATTGAATATGAACAAACAAGTTAAATCAGCTCCAAAGCATGATTTTATTTTCTCAGGCTTACTTACTTGTGATGAATGTGGCTCTCCTTTATTTGGGCAGTCTGGAAATGGTAGAAATGGAACACATTTTTACTATGGCCATAAAGGTGCATCCTCTTGCCGTATAAAAAGATACCCTGCCGTTGAACTAGAAACGCTTATCAAAAAACAGGCCTTTTCATTTTTAAATAACCAAGCAATGAAAGAACATTTCGTTGAGACTTTAAAGGACATGAATAATTCACGCCCTAAAGTGAATCAATCACTGGTTAAGATGAAAGAAAAAGAGCTTGAAAAAACTCAAGCTGAAATTGATCAACTTGTTACGATCATGGCGACCAATTCAAATGCGGCTAGACTGAATAGTTTGATTAGCAAACTGGAAGATTCTGAAAAGAAATTGTCACTTTTAAAAGAAGAAACTGAGTCTCTTAAGCAGAAGCTAGATTCTGATCAAGAGCGAGAAATTGACGTTGATTATTTATTAGGTGGAATTGATTTGCTCAGAAGTGAGCGTTTTAGAAAGGCCAATCTGGCCAAGAAGCGCGAGATTTTGAGAAATATTGTTAAGACCATTCATTTGAATCCCGAAAATGTCATTATGGTTGATTTTTGGGGATCAGAGCGCCAATCAGAGGCAGTCAGAGAGGCGCATAAGGGTCAATCAGGAGTTGTCCTCCCTTTTCGTAAACTTGGTAGGCCATTAGAAGCTTCATTTGGTGGAGCTGATTGTGGTGAAAAGATGGCAGAAATTAAAAAAGCCGCTGAGATAGGTACCTATCTAGGCGGCTTTTTAATGGACGATGGTTCGTCCAGCGTAAGATTTGGTGGAGGCGGCGGGAATCGAACCCGCGTCCAAAAAACCTTCCAGTAGAGAGTCCCACGTGCGTCTCTGGTAAGTTAGTACCAATACTATTTTTGATTTTTACTGAACCAACAAACAGTCGTTGCTTTTAAAGAGTAACAACGCCTGGTCTCTTCGCGGTTTATATTACGGACGTTCCGCCAACGTCTTTACCAGCTTTTTGTTATCGGTGCTGGCCCCTCAGGTACTAATTAAACGTAGTTTAATTAAGCAGCCATTGCATAATCGTTGCCGATTAAAATGTGATCGATTTTTAAGAGGCCTTCGATCAACCTCTGCACGCACTCAATCCTTCTAGTTCCCTGTCGAAACCTGGGCGCCCCCGGATAAGTAGGTAGAGGTTACCACAGCGCTCTGAGGGAGGCCACTTTTAGAGAATAATACTTACTAACTCAGGATAGAAACCCCGTTGCTTTTAAATCTCTCCCTAAAACTGCATCCTTCATTTATCAAAGGAGTGTTTATGGAAAGATGCGATAAATGTGGAAATGCCTATGAGAGAACTTTTAAAGTCATCATGCATGATAAGTCCTACACCTTCGACTGCTTTGAATGCGCAATTGCGATGCTGGCACCAGTTTGTCAGACCTGTGGGACCCAGATCATTGGCCACGGAATGGAATCAGGAGAGGACTTTTTTTGTTGCGCTGGATGTGCTCGCGCCAAAGGTATAACGGAACTCCAGGATCATGTGCCACAGCAGTAATTATCCATAAAAACTCTCTCCAAAAGGAGAGAAACGATGAATTTATTTAATTTGCCACTGCTCGAATTGCTCCATTTCGTGAAAGTCACCTGCCATGAGAATCTTCACGATGTGATTAACGATTTGCGCGGCATAAACGAGGCGTTTCTGAAAAATGGGTCAACCGAATCACCGGTTAACCTCATCCTCTTTTTAAACGACTTTATCCGCCTGCTGCAACTTCATCTGGCGCTTGAAGAAAATGATTTTTATCTTCTGATTGAAAAAGGTAAAAAAGAAATGAAGATCTTTCCCATTTATAAACTTCTCGAAGAGCACGATGAGATAAAGGAATATCTCATCAATATCCGAAAGCTCACCGGAGACTATGAGATCATCTCCACAAGGCCGGAAATCCGCCAGCTCCATCTAAAACTCCAGGAACTTGACCGAATCGTCGTGAACCACATTCATCTCCAGAATCATGTTCTTTTTCCCATGATCATCGGTTTCCACTAGAGGGGTACTTCCATCAAAAGGATTTCTGATTGTTCCAAGGCCTTGAGAGAAATTGAATCAAACTCACTCACGCCAGCGCCGTCCCGCGGGTTCAAGACCACACCATTGAGCTCAACCTGGCCTTTGAGCATAAACACATACAGCCCGTTTCCCGAAGACCTTCTCTTGTAGATGACTTTTTTATTCGCTTCAATTTCAGTCAGTGAAAAAAAAGCGTTTTGATTAATGCGAACCGATCCCTCACGCCCGTCGGGTGAAACCACCGTCACAATCTTATTCAAGCACTCCACGTGGGAGAAATCCTTTTGTTCATAGCGAGGCTTCACACCGGTCTTTTCCGGCAATACCCAGATCTGAAGAAACTTGACCACCTGAGCTTCAGAGGCATTAAATTCAGAATGAAAGATTCCAGTCCCAGCGGACATGATCTGAACCTCGCCCTGGCAAATAACACTTGAATTACCCTCCGAGTCTTTATGCCGAAGAGACCCCTCCAGAGGAATTGAAATGATTTCCATGTCCTTATGGGGATGGGTTCCAAATCCCTTACCCGCCTCAACCGAATCATCGTTAATAACCCTTAGGGCACCAAAGCTCATTCTCTGTGGATTATAATAATCACCAAAACTAAATGTATGACGGCTCTTCAACCACCCGTGGTCTGCAACCCCTCTGGATTCAGAGCGATGGATAATCATGTGACCTCCTTAAAAGGTAAACCCGGTCTAGTACAGGCCCCATTATCCCCCGGGAGACTTTAAAAATAAATTATATAAATCTTATTAACTCTATAAGAAAAGCATATTTAACTGTTTACAACAAATAGCTTTTAAGTAAATTAAATGACTACCAAACACTTGAATCTAAACAATTACTTAATAATTTCGTTTACAATATTAACTATTATGATTGATAAAAACCAAAACTGACCCGATAATAAGCCTAACACATCACAGTTCCAATAACGGACTTTGATTTTTCAGGAGAACTCGAATGAAAACTCTCATCAGCTCACTTCTACTTATGAGTTTAATAGGCTGCCAGGTTCAAAATGATTCTTCATCTTCAAGCAATGGAACTCACAAAGTAACTCTTACACTTGGTGCTTATCAAACTGCCGGCCTCATGGATTATTTAATTCCTAGTGCCTACGCTAATGTCAGTGAACTTAAAGCTTGTTTCAAAAGACTACGTTTTAAAAAGACTACGAGCGACTCACCTTCAAGCAGTATGGATGATTCAAGCAGTAGCGACGATTCAAGAAGTAGCGATGATTCGATAAGTAGCAACGATTCAAGAAGTAGCGATGATTCGATAAATGACGTGGAAGATAATATTGACTTCAACATCGGTGAAGTAACACTCACAAGTAGCGGAACACTTCTTGGTTCAGTCAATTTACCCGAAGGAACCTACTACAGGGTTGAGTTTGATCTGGAGCCATCTTGCGCCGGAAGAAAAAGTCTTACACTCTCAAATGACTTTGGAACGTATTCAACAACTGAAAAGATCAAAATCAAATTTGATGGCGTTCTTGTAATTGATGGATCTAAAAATGTAGAATTAGGTGTTCAGAATATATTGGATGCTGCCAATGACTACAGAAGCGGATCTATGGCCGATTATTTTGAAAACGTAAGTGGCTCTCTATAAGATTGGAGTTTTAAGATGAATAAGCGGTCAGATAAACCAGATATCTATCAATATCGTCAACCTCAGGTTTATCTGGCCGATCTTATTTCCTGGTATAAAGATAAGAAAAAAGTTTCACTACGAAGTCTTTCGCAAAAGCTCAATGTCTCCCCCGCCCTTCTTTCCCTCATTTCCAGCGGAAAAAGACAAATCACCGAAGAAAACATTGAACTCTGGTCCCCCTTTTTTGAGTGGTCAACTCAGGATAAAGCGTGGCTTAAAAAAATCATTCAACTGGAATTTGCAGCGACGGATGAGAAACGTAAGGCCCTCGAAGGCATGACCCGGTTTAAGTCCTTTAAAGAAAATTCTCCTCAGGAGATTATGATGTTTAAGTATCTCCAGAAGTGGTGGAATGTTGCCATCCGGGAGCTGAGTGATCGGAGTGATTTTCAAGAGGATGAGAAATGGATTCAAGAGCGACTCTTATTTAAAGTCTCAATCGAAGAAATAAGAAAATCACTCAAATTTTTAAACAAGCACAAGCTTCTAGCGAAGTATGGCGACTTTCAAAGGCTCGATTGTCAGGGGGATGTTTTCAAACTTGCCCTCTCATCTTTTCACGAGCAAATTCTCCATAAAGGTGTAGAATCTATTTATAAAGTAGGATCGGATGACCGTCATATTCTGGGCCACACGTTGTCCCTATCAAAGGATCAGTTACCTGAACTTAAAGAGATACTGGATGAAACACTCAAAAAAATAAATCAACTCACTGAAAAATCCGGCAAGACCAAAGAAGTTTATCACGTGGCCTTACTTGGATTCCCACTGACGGAGAAAAAATGAAAGCTTTAATTCTAATAGGTCTCTTCTCTCTATCCAGTTGCGGTGTCGGTGGCGGTGGGACAACGACCGGAAACCCTGCCACTAGAACTGTTAGTGTAAGGATGCTGGATAAAACAAATACTGTCGCCTGGCTCATGAAAAAGATGAGCGAATCCCTCATCCCCTCTGCCTATGCCAATGTGTCTGGCATTTCAATGTGCTTTAAGCGTTTGCGTTTTAAGCCAGTTGAAACAACTGAAGAAGAGGCAGAAAACGTTGACCTGACTTTGGGTCAAAAAAATATTGACCCAAATGGAACAGATCTCGTGACAGTGAGTATTCCTGAGGGAACTTATCGAAGAATTGAATTTGACCTTGAGCCTGATTGTGACGGAACAACTAAACCGAGTGTGAGCTTTACAAATTTCTATAGCACACTCTCAACGCGTGATAGAATGACCATTAAATTCGATGGCACTTACGTCGTAAGTGAGAATGGAACATTGGATCTTAACATTAATGCAATTATTAACAAAATGGACATCATCACTTCCAGTGACAATATTGAAGATGCCCTTGAAGAAATCGCTGGTGACTTCTGAAAACAGGACGCTTAATCGTGCCCACGAAGAATAAAGATTCCATTAAAGAGTTACAATTAAGAATTCTTCGCATTCAGCAGGGAACTTTTCAAAGTAAACAAAGAGTCATCATCGCTCTTGAGGGTATGGATGCCTCCGGTAAAGGTGGTGCCATCAGGAGAATGACTGAGAATTTGGACCCAAGAGGCTTTAGGGTCTACCCCATTGGAGCTCCGGGAGAAAATGAACAGGGCCGGCATTACCTCTACCGCTTTTGGCAAAAAATTCCCATTCCTGGCAGGATCACTATCTTTGACCGAAGCTGGTATGGAAGAGTGCTGGTAGAAAGAGTTGAGAAACTCATCAATAAAAAAACCTGGAACAGGGCCTACAGCGAAATTAACCAGTTTGAAAAACTCCTGATTGATGATGGAGTCAAGATTATCAAAATCTGTCTTAAAATTTCCAAGAAAGAGCAATTAAAGCGCTTTGAAGAAAGACTGAAAGATCCATACAAACAGTGGAAAATCACTCCCGACGACATCAGAAACCGCTCAAAATGGAGCCTCTATCTCAAGGCCTATGAGGATATGGTTAAGGAAACGAGTACCGAAACTTGTCCCTGGCACATCGTAGAAACCGACAATAAAGATGAGGCGCGCTTAAAAATTCTTCAAATCATTGTCGATGAATGCCGAACAATCGACGACTGGATGGAAGATCACGCTCGCCACCTGAATCTTAAAGATCTTAAGAAGTCTCTTTCAAAACTCAATTAAGAAGAACAGGAAACGCTGGCCACAGATGTAGAGGTTGGGCTTCATCGAATTATATCGAATTGATGAGGGCGACGACTCCGGGAGCATCCATCGCTCCGGACTGACGCTTGACTTCAATTCCGTTCTTAAAAACAATGGTGCACGGAATACCGCGGATGCCAAATCTCTGCGAAAGCAATTGCTCGGTTTCAGTATTGATTTTCAAAAATACGGCCTTGGAATTTTGAGTCGAGGCCTTCTCGAATTCCGGCCCATACATCTTACAAGGCCCGCACCAGCTGGCCCAAAAATCCACGATCACAGGCATATCACTTGATCTGAGAATCTTCTCAAATTCTTCAGTGGTTGCCTCACTCACGAGTCCGTGAAAAGGGATGGAGCTTTGACATTTGCCACAGACTGCCTGGGCCGATTTCTCAATTTGAATACGATTAACTGCGTGACATTTTTTACAGGCGGCAAAAGTATGACTCATAGAAAACTCTCCTGAACATGCTGAGGAAATAATGCCCTATTATAGGCCCTCATCTTGCCTTGAGGCCAGTCTCCCTTTCCCTCAGAGGCTTGAGCTGGCCTAGAAATTGCTTCATTATTCTCAGTCAATTTATTGAACCAGGAGGTCATTATGTCTAAAAGAATACTCGCTCCCGCATTAATGTCGGCCATCTTACTTGTGACTGCTTGTAGTCATAATAAAAGTAGCAAGACAGAAATGTCCGAAACAACAACCTACACCACGCCCGTAAGCGAGGAAGGCCTTAGCAAAGCGACGGAAACCTGGCCAGGGCCATCAAAGGCCGCCATTCAAGGCCTTCAGGCGAAGTACGGTCTTCCTAACGCCGTCACCGATGACATGATCATCTGGAATAATACGGCACCATTTAAGCGTTCTATTGTTTATAAGGAAGAAGTGAATCAGATGTTTCCTGTTCAGCACTCAGATATTTTACAACAGACAATTGATTACAGAGTTCCCATGGATAAAATCTCACAACTTTCAAAATTTGATGGCTCGCTTATGGTCGATAGAACCAAGGGCGAACTTTCAACAAGAAATGATCGAGAGGAAATGAACATTCTTGCCCTTAACCTTGCAGACAAGATCATCAAGGGAGAACTGACCGTTGAACAGGCCCGGAGAGAATATAGTAAAAATGCAGAGGCCTTAATGGCCGGCACCCCGAGTCCAATAGCGACGACTTTGAACTTCAGACCAGAGGGCAGCACCAGCGACCCTGATACGATGATGCAGTCTCAGGAAAGATCTAAAAAAGGATCAACAATTCACAAGAGTATGGAGTCAAAAGAAGTCGAAGAAGTCATGGAAGAAGAGTAAGCAAAGACCGTCGGGGCCCAAGTGGCCCTGACCTTTAAAAACTCATGTCAGTGACTGGACATTTAAAACTTTCTAATCTTCGTTTAAAATCCTCATGAAATTCTTCTTTTGACTGAGAAGCTATTTTAGAAAAATTTGATTTTTTTAATTCCGCCACAACATCAAAGGCCAGATCAGCAACCAGCGTTTCAAGTCCCTCTGGAAGAGCACCAATGAGTCCCCGGTAGGCGCGGGCATAACCAAAGGCCTGGTCTTGCCTCTTGAAGCCCTCAAAAAGAAAATTGACGATCTCACCTTTTTCAGAAAGCGAAAGGTCCCTGGACTCACCAAGAGTTTGTCCCCACTCATCCATGAAGGGTCCCACGGGAATCAAAAATTTGTAAGAACGGCGAAGGCACTTCGCCTGCCTCATCGACATGTGACGATGATTTTCGACAGATAAAAATGCCTTATTCACCTGACCGGCAAAAACAAGAATGGGTGAATAGTGGCGATTAAGCTGATGACCTAATTTATAAATTCTCTCCCTAAAGGGATCATCCTGAGGCATCTCCCACTGGTCAATGACTCGATCAAGGTCCCCAAAATTATGCGCCATCAGAGCGGTTGAACGAAGAAAATTAACATGATCTCTGTTGTCCCTCAGCTCAGTGAGAAGCTTTTCCTCTTTATCAATTTCAGACAGAATCACATCGGCCACTTCTTTTGAGAGAGCTTCTTTTTTGTGCTTCACTAAGGCGTTATAGGCCCCGATAGCAACACTTAACCATGTGCCCTCGTGAGTACTCATCACCTGGCCGTTATCAGGGTTGTAAGTTTTCCTGTTTGTCACCTGCTCATAGTTCCAGCGCCATGATTGAATGGTGAGCCTTCCCATGCGCTCAATGTGAGAAAGAATCTCCTTGTGTTTCCATAGTCCTTCGCGGATTTGATTGTCGACGTTGGTGGGAACAAAAGTTCCGGCCGTTGCCCAATGGGCAGAAAGACAGAGATGAAAATACTCAGTCAGGTTGATATGCTTGAGAGCATTGAGATTTTTTTTGTAGAAAACCAGTTTCGCCAGATACGCACGATCCTCACCCTCAAGGTTAAGCTCGCCCTGAAAAAGAAAAGGAGCACTCACCTCAATGTCTTTTAAAAGTATATTGGGTGCGATTCCGGATAATTCGAGATTAGAACGTAAAACTTTTTTTGCCATAAATGTCAGCTCTTCTTAATAAAATCAGCTTCAATAACATCATTTTTTTCAATAGTCGTATGGAGAGGTTTTCCCTCGTCCTGAAAATCCGGGCGATGAGCTGCCCTAAAAGTGCGAAAGAAGAAACGTTTTTTTGTTCCCAAACCAAACTTCTCCATCGTTTCTCCACCCAAGGCAATGATCCAACTGATCGTCACGAGAATGGGATTAGTATGAAAGTAGGAAACGGTTGCAAGACTTGCCACCAAAATTCTCGGACAAAAAAAGAAACCCAGCCACCAGAAAATGCCACCTGTTGCAACAGATGAAATTAAGAGAGTCAACCGCGGAACAATCGTTATAAAAAATAAAAAAATGATCCCATGCTTTTGAGAAAATTCAACTCTCCCAAACTCAGTATTGAAGACATCCACCATGACAGAGGTCGCCACGAAAAGAATGAAAAAAATAAATACACCTCTAAATGCAATGTTCTTCATAATGGGGGCCCTAAAAAGTCTTATTTGATTCTGTTTTGAAACGCATTCTACGCCAGATGTGCTGGGTTTGGCCAAAGGTCCTCGTAAGTGATCTTTTTCAACCCGCTGGCCTTCCTTGATTGGAGGCAGCGATCCAAAAAGACGTTAAGCCTCTAAATTTTATGGTAATTCTGTGTATCCAACACCAGTTCGCAGGGGCAGTTTCTGTTACTCGAAAATTAATCGATCCCGCTTACGCGCCAGCCTGATCACCGTATTAATCAGTCCAACATGGCTATAAGTCTGAGGAAAATTCCCCCACTGGGATCCGTCATCAGACCCCAAGTCCTCACTAAGAAGGCCGACATGATTGCTGTGGGCCATAATGGTTTCAAGAATCTGTTCAGCTTCGTCCAAAAAGCCAAGACAAATAAGGGACTCAATATACCAATAGGTACAGATGAGAAATGTGGCATGGGTCTCGCCGAAGTCATCGATCGCCCGGTATCGGTAGATCATTCCTTCGGAGGTCAGGAGTTCTTTTTGAAGACGCTGAAAGTGTCTTTGAGTTCTTTCATCTTCGGGATGAAGATAGTTTAAAATAATCAGTAGAAAGGCACTGGCATCAAAAATCTTTTGAGTTTGATCGGACATGTAGCACTCATATTCGGCGTTATAACATCGCTCAATATTTAACTCCGCCAGATCACAGATCCTGCTGGCAAGAACGTGTAGTTCTTTATCGTCGTAGTGGTCAGCAATTTTTTGTCCCGCTTTTCCTCCGGCCCAGTGAAAAACGTAGGTCTCAAGGTGCTTCTGCGTTTTGCCACGAAATTCCCAGATTCCGGCATCAGGCTCATCCATCCTGACTTCAATTTGATTCAACAAGCTTTTAATCGTATCCAGTGAGAGCATCTGCTCCCGATGAATGATTCGCTCATCCATGTAAAGCGGAAGAAGGCTTAGGATCACCTGTCCGAATGAATCGTATTGTTTCTGGTGGTAGGCAGCGTTTCCTATTCGGACTGGTCCGTTTCCATCGTAGCCTTTTAAGGGGATTTCAGACTCAGGAATTTCTGACTGGCCATTAATTTTATAGACCGGCTGGAGGTGGGAAATGTCATAAAGAATGTTATTGATGAAGTGAAGATATTTTTCTGCTTCCTCAAAGTGCCCCATCGAATTCATCGCCGCCAGACTAAAGTATGAATCTCTCAACCAGCAGTAGCGGTAATCCCAATTTCTTCCACTGCCGGGATATTCAGGTAAGGAAGTCGTTCCCGACGCGATGATCGCTCCCGTGTCTTCGAACTGATGAAGCTTGATGGTTATCGAGGAGCGGATCAACTCTTTTTGAAAAATATTGGGAATGAAAGTATCCTTAACCCAACTTCTCCAGTAACGATTGGTCTTGTAATAAAATTCTTCAAATGTTTCCTTCAGCGGTGACTCAAAAGGGTCCCCGCCGGAGAGAACCATATAAATGTCTTCGGTAAGACTAAAAACTCTCTCTTCCATAAGATAAGATTTCGCGGCGTTCGTGGTTAAGCGGAGGGGAAAATGAAGTCCCTTGTAGTTAATGTGATTAGACCCGACAGATATTTCTGGTTTTGATTCACCATAGTGACCTCTGGGATTACAAAAAACAGTGACCCGCGGCTGGCCCCTGACTCTTCTGATCTTTCTGAAAAACTGAAGAGGCTTATGGTATCTGTCATAGATCTGAAAGCGAGGTGCGAAATCAATCACTTCAAAATCACCGTCTTCACAAAAAAAAGTGGTCACGATAACAGCACTGTTTTCAACATAATGCTGGCGGGTATGAAAACGGGACTCAGGCACCACTTTAAATGATCCGCCTTTTTTATCATCGAGAAGAGATCCAAAAATAAAACTTGAATCCATGTAAGGCCAGCAGAGCCAACTAACCTCGCTCAAATTATCTACGTAAGCGAGGTAATGACAGTTCCCGGTAATAGCAAGGTTGTAGCGATGTGCCTTCTTCATGATCGGATTTTAGATTATTATCCGCTCAGATTCAATGTGTGGAGGATTAGATGCCGAGATGCCTGCTCGTTAGTAACCGCTTACCAGTTGCATATAATGCCAAACAAAATAATTTTGCTCCGAGTTCGGGCGGACTGGTTTCCGCCATCAAAGGACTTGATCCGGAAAAAATCGGATATGCTTTCGAATGGATGGGAATCATAACTGATGACGTCAGTGAGGAAAGTTTAAATGAGCTGAAGTTATCGCAGTCGAAAAACATACCATGTCATCCCATTGTTGTACCGAAGCAGAGCTACGAAGATTATTACAATCTTTATTGTAACAACGTGCTCTGGCCTCTCTTTCATTATGAAAGAAACATGGTAAGGCATAATCAAGAGGGCTGGAGGGCCTATGGTGAAGTGAATCAAATCGTCGCCGACGCCATCGTTCTGGAGGCAAAGGAAAGCGACATCATTTGGGTTCAAGATTTTCAGCTCCTCCTGGTGCCGGGTCTTGTGAAAGAAAAAAATCCTTCTTTGAAAGTTGGTTTTTTTCTTCACATTCCTTTCCCCAGCTCCGAGATCTTCAGGGAGCTTCCTCAGAGAGATGAAATTCTCCACTCGCTTTTAAAATGTGACCAGATCGGTTTTCATGATCTGTCTTATCTCAACCATTTTAGAAGCTCTGTTCATCGAATCCTCGGTGATATCCCGCATTCTGAAAGGATGTGGGGAG
>CAXNNO010000023.1:0-14366 GCA_964203555.1 Bacteriovoracales bacterium | reverse complement strand
CTATTCAGACTTGTGCTGATTCAAAGGCATTGCTTCCCTTTGTCATGAAAAATGGGCTTAAACGTGCCAATCAACCTAAAGACCAAATTCAGGATGCTCTCGAGGCAAGTATTCTTGAAGCTGTTCCTAAAATTGAGAAACGACTATCCTACCTCGCCCTTGCCGCTAACCTTTCAACACTTCTGGGATTGCTCGGAACCATTCAAGGCCTGATTCAATCATTTGCAGCCGTAGCTCAGGCCGAAGCATCTCAGAAGGCACAGCTTCTGGCAGAGGGGATTGCTGTTGCAATGAATACAACGGCACTTGGTTTGATCTCGGCCATTTCCTTGATGGTTGTTCACTCATTTCTCATGGCAAGAGGGGAGAAAATGATTCATGAAATCGAGGAAAATTCCGTAAAACTTCTTGATCTTCTCTCTACTCGTAAGGGAAATGCTTCATTGGATAAAGCAGCTTAAAGGATATTTTATGAAAGTCGGAAGAAAAATTAAAAAACCTGAAAAACTCAACCTTGTTCCTATCTTGGATTCAGTTTTTATTTTTATATTTTTTCTTCTTATGTCAGCTCAATTTGTAGATGTTTATGAAATTGGATCATCTGTTCCCATGACGAAGGAAGCCAAAGTAGATAAAGATGAAAAGGATCCCTTGAATCTAACGCTGGAAGTGAATAAATCACAAATAGTTATTAAGACTGGTCTAAAAAAACCGGTTTCTAGAACATTTGCATCGGAACAAAAAGATGAAATCAGAAAATATCTCACTGATCTGAAAAGACAGTATCCAAAGGAGACAACCATGATCCTTAAGGCTGATCCAAAAATCTCATTTCAAAACCTGGTGACGGTTATTGATACCACTCAGGCGCCAAAAGAAAGTAAAGAAGAGCTTTTCCCTCAGATTGTTTTTGATAACAATGGAGGTTCAAAGTGAAGAAAAAATTCACAAGGCACAGAGTTCGAGAGGCCGTTGACGTAGATATTACTTCTCTTCTTGATATTTTAACAATCCTTCTTGTCTTTTTACTTAAAAGCTACAATGCATCAGACCTTAAGTTGGATCTTCAGAAAAATCTTGAGATGGCCGATTCAAATGCCAGGGCCATGACTAGATATGCTCCGGTTGTTCAGGTTAATAAAGAGGCAAAGGTTTATTTAAATAACAAAGAAATCGGTCGTCTTCCCGCATCGGGAGAAATGCCGGTGTTAACTGAGGCACTAATAAAGGCCAAAAAGGGGATTGAGGCGGACAATCAAAAAAAACCTGCAAATCAAAGAACCAATATGGATCTGGTAAACCTCGTTTTTGATAAAGAGATGGATTATGCCGTTGTCCAAAGAGTGATGCATGATTCGGCCTTGGCGGGCTATTCACAATTTAAATTCATTGTGAGAGGAAACTACTAGTATGCACATCCTTTTATTTCTCCTGATAGCCTCATTTTATTCTCACGGGAAGGTTGAAACCAAACTTACCCGTTGGAATAAACTCATGATACTTGTTGGTCAGGAGATGAAACTTCTTGAAAAGGCAAAGAAGAAGGGAGTTGAAATTAAGTACAGGATGCTTGAACTTCATTCTGAAAAACTTAAATTGATTCATGAAAAAAATAATCGTGAATTTATGGAGAAATCCAAATTAACTGGTACAGGTAAAGATAAGGAAAAGTATTTTAATGAAACAAAGGCCTATTATAATCTGACAAAAGAATTTGGTTTCAAAATACTCAAAGAAGAAGTTAAAAATAGTAGAAAGGCCGAGATCATGTTCGCTATGGCCCTTAACTCCAGGGATTATGGGCGAGATAACATTACTGAAAAATATCTTTTGGAGGTGATCGATCTCGTTTCTAAACCCAAAGATTCTCTCCGTCACCATGCGGAGACGGCCCTTGCCGATTATTACTATAACGAGAAACGTTTTCCTGAGGCGATAACCTATTATCAGAAAGTGATTAAAAATACAGAAGATGATTGGATGACCAAGCATTTATTCAATCTCTCCTGGTGCTACTTGAAAAACCGTGATTTTGATAATGCTATTCTGACCATCAAAAAGTCGTATTTCGTTTCTCAAGATAAGGCCTATGTAAACATAAAGGATCAGGTCCTGGAGAACATAGGATCATTTTATGTCTATGCCGGGCGTCCCTTAGAAGGACTTGAATTTTATCTTGAAAATGAAAAAGATCCACTCCCATTTATCATGCCAATGGCGCTAAAATCTTCGGCCAAAGGACACGAAAAAGAAACTAAAATTATTCTGGATGCTGCTCAGAAGGTCATAGATAAGAATCAATTATTTCAGCATCAGGAAGAACTATTACATACCTATCTTGATTTTTATCGTCACTATAATCGCTTCATAGATCATGAGAAAATATCTGAAATCATGGTTTCTTATTACAGTAAGGCGCCAAAACCTCATAGATCTGATAAAGCCGCAAATCCTAAATTTGAATTAAAGGATGATGCAATCGAAAAAATGCGATCTCTCGCAGGTTTTCTTCAGGTTAAGCTGGCAAAAGATGTAAAAAAAGATCAATCCGTATTTAATGAGACTGAGCTTGCCATCGTTTTAAAGTATTTTTCTCACTTAATCAAATTGGATACCAAAAGAAAGGTTGAATACCTTTATTTTCAAGCGGAAACTTATTTCTCAGTTAATGTTTATAAATCAGCTGCCTCCAGTTATGTCGAGGCCATTAATGAAGCGAGAAAAGTTAAGCATGATGAACTTTCCCGCAAATCACTTAATTCACTTCTTGCCCTGACTGGTCTTGAGGTCCTTGAGAAAAATGAAAATACTAAATACCTGATCTTTGCTTATTCCCACCATGTAAAGTTCTGGCCGCGTGATGAGAAATCAGAACAGATCTATCCGAAACTTTTCAATATTTATCGGGAAGCGTCTGATGATGTTCGGGCGACAAATGTTTTGGCAACTTATTATGACGCTTATCCCGAGCACATAAAAGAGCAGCAAGCTTCTATGACGAAGATTTTGGATCATTTTATTGAAAATAAAAATACGGATAAATTGAACTTCTGGGTGGGAGAATTTAAAAAAGGGTTTCTTCTCTTTCCCAAGGATACGATCGAAAAGACCGAAATCATTTTGGGAAATCTTTTATTCATGCAGTACCAGGAATTGGCGAAAAAAGGTGACCGTCTTGCCGCCGCAAAAGGTTTTGAAGCTTTATTCGTTCACAAACTTTATCCTGACAAGGTCAAATACCAGGCCGCTTTTTTTGCTGCCATGGTTTATCTTGAATTGGGTGAGACTTTAAAGTCTTTTCATTGGCAGGAACTAGCTCACTCCAAAATGTCTGAAATTGAAAAACTTCAGCGCCGGGAAGAGCAGATGGTGATGAGTGAGCGCACCTATAAACTTCAGGATTTTACGACATCCTATAAACTTTCGACCTTTTTACTTTCAAAGTTCTGTCACCTTAAAGACGCCACTCAGAACCGTCTTTTCGAAATATCCATCATGACTGCATTAGTTAATGAGAAACCATTGGATGCAGAAAAAGTGGTTTCAACTTCCTCTAAATGTCTTAATAATGTTTCTGTCAAAGAAAGTGGTCTTTCTCAGATTTATAATTTTTATGAAAAAAAAGGTGATTTCTTTGGACTAAGACTTTTTGTGAAAAGAAATCCCATTTCGCCTTATGTAAATCAATATAAAATGTCTCTCCAGAAATGGTACTGGGAAAAAGATGATGTTAACCTGAAGCATCATATCAGGTCTGAATTCAGAGATCTTAAAAATCCAGAAACACTTCGATGGCTAGAAGAGATCAATCTTTATAAATTAGCCATTAAGGATTTATCCGAAATCAAGGCGATTAAAATCTGGGACAGACGAAATTTTGATGGTGATGTCTTTAATAAGTCATTAGAAGTTTATCTTTTAAAACTTAAGGCGTTTAAAGATAACTATCAGCGCCTCACCCAGAGCACTCAAACAGATCTGTCTATCATTTCTGGCCGGCATTTTTCTGACATATATTCCCATGTGGGAGATGAAATCAAGGCATTGCGCCCACAGGGAATGGATGCCAAAACGATGAAAGAATTTCAACTTGCCATGAATCAGCTCTCAGAGCAGTTTGCAAAAGTTTCTAAACAATATGACTCCACACTGGAAAAATATCTTTCTGAAAAAGAATCCCTTCTCTGGGGGGCACGTGCCATCGCTTCATTTGAAGAAGTCGAGAACCCTGTTTTTTCCTTTTATACTGGTCTTACGATGGACAGGAGTAGGGAATAAGTTATGACAAATTTATTTTTTATGATCCTTGTTCTCATGATTTGTATCGCCTGCTCTTCATCGAGGATTGAAAGGAAAATTGATGATATTTCCTGGGACTCTCTGGCCGATGAATCCTATCTTCGGTGGGGAGAAAATCGTTTAAGTAAAATCGGTCAGGGGGGCGATGAAGTTGTCAGCTGTTATCAGGGTAAAGCGAGCGAGACTCTTGATAGATACAGAAAAGATTATCTCATCAAGGGTAAATCCCCTTACTATTGGCTTCACGTCGGAAACTGTTATTTCATTTTGGAGTCATGGACAAAGGCTGAGTTTTTTTACCGTTTAGGTCTTGAGGAGTCAAAACTCGTTACGGTTCGGTCCATCGCTCTGAATAATCTGGGTCTGATTCATTTTAAGTATGATCAGTGGGAAAAAGGAAAAGACTTTTTAAGGCAATCAATCGCACTGGCACCTGATTTTAAAGTGCCAAGATATAATTTATCTCAATTGTATCTTCAATTTGGTTTTTATGACAGAGCGATTGAAGTGTTGAGTAAGG
Organism: Bacteriovoracales bacterium; assembly: GCA_964203555.1. Taxonomy (GTDB): domain Bacteria; phylum Bdellovibrionota; class Bacteriovoracia; order Bacteriovoracales; family Bacteriovoracaceae; genus Peredibacter. Next base: position 9,547 of record CAXNNO010000023.1, on the reverse strand, counting down.
GTGCCTTTCGTGACCATAAGGATATTGATGTCTATTTTTCACTTGCAAATGCTTATCTTTACAAGGGTGATCTTCAAAAGTCTTCTTCATACTTTAAATTGATTCCGCCCGACAACTTTCGTCGAGAAGATATTGCAGCAACTTATGCACTTTATCTTTTAAAGACTGGAAAAACACAAGAAGCCCAAAAAGTAATGAATAATAGAAATCGCTCCCATGTACCGCAGCTAACTGTGATATCTCAGAAAATTGAAAAGATACTCCTTCAAAGATTGAAAGAGGAATAATATGAAAACAAATACCATCTCTCGTCAGTTTTCCCTTCGTTGCATCGACCAGAGAGTTTCTGAACCTCTCTTAATTGGAAAGAAGAAAATTCTCATCGGCTCAGCTGAAAATTGTGATTTTATCCTAACCGATAAATCAATTTCATCCATCCATGCGTTTCTATGCATCAAGGGTGAGGGGTTTATGGTTAAAGATCTCTATTCTGAGTCAGGAGTTTTTGTTAATGGAAAGCGGATTGATGAGGGGTGTGTCTATCCTGGAGACACGTTAACCTTTGGCACCTTGAGTTTCTCTATTGATGATCTTGATGAGGACGTTCCTGTTTTTAATCCTGATGAGGAAATCATTTCTCCCATAACCGCTACATACTTTGACCTCCCTGATCGCACTGGTCTGGTTTTTGTGGATGGTGAGTACTGTGATATTAAATTTGACGACACTCTTTATCGGCCTCTCGATGAAGCTCCGAGGAGTGATTTTAATCACGATTACATTGATCTCGATCAAACCGAAGCACCCCTTGATATTTCATCTTCGGTACAAAATAAACGTCTTGAAGTCATTAGTTACGTCAATGGCTCGATGATGGAAGTCATTTATTTGAATCTTAAAAATGGTGATTATTACCTTTCACCAATTAAAAAAACCAAATTTGATATTCTTTTTAATTCCTCGATGAGTAAAACGAAGATATTTTCTATTCAGAAGGGTTTAATTCATTTTCATCCAAATAATCAATTTACCGCCTCCCTGCCTTGGGAGAAAATTTCTCTTAATTCACCATTCTTTATTTCCAGCGGAACTGAGCAGGTTTCATTTCGTCTTGTGGATCATATAACTCATTGGAAGAGAATTCCTGCTTTTTACAGAGATCGGGAGTCCCTGGTCCAGCAGTCCAAGATTTTTGCTACAGTTTTTCTTCCTATGCTTCTTTTACTGTTTGTGACAATTCCAAAGGAAGAAAAGATCAGAGAAGAAATTGCCGTTGTTTATAAACTACCTGAGAAAATCCCCACTCCAACTGAAGCGACTGAGAAATCGGAACTCAAAACGGAAGTCATCACGAGTAAAACTGAAAATTCCGGACATAAAGAAAATGATCGTCCTGATCAAAAAGTTGAATTTGCTGCTGCTTCACAAAATAAAAAAATCTTATCAAAAGCAGCTGCCCCGTCAACTCCTGCAGCACAAATGGCAAAAGCACCTCCTGTGAAGGCCTATGAATTTAAATCTTCTGTTGCCTTTAATTCTTTGGTTGGGGATGCCCCAAGTATTAATGGGCAAGGTAGTTCTTCTAAAAGTGCCTTCAAAGACGCCACTTTTAACGCTGGATCTTCAACAAGTGGAGACCTGGTTGCGGGAGCCGACATAGGTGTTTCCAAATTTAATGGATCAGATAAAAAAGGCAACGGTTCGGGTTCTTATGGCTCAAGGGGGCTTGCCTCTAAGTCTGGATTCGATTCTTCATACCTTGAACCAAAAACCGTTGTTCTCGGTTCAATGGACCCTGAACTCTTACGAAAAATATTGCGTGAATACATTCCTCAGTTCAGGCATTGCTATCAGCAGGAACTCATTGGTCAGTCTGATAAAATTAAGGGTGTGATTGATCTTAATTTCACTGTTTCTGCTCTTGGTAAGGTTTCTAAATATAACATTAAAGTCAAAGACGCTCAGTTTTCCCAAAAAGGCATAGGATGCATGGGGCAAGTCCTGGCGATCATCGATTTCCCGATTCCAAAGGGTGGGGGAGTTGTTGATGTGAGGCAGCCGCTTAACTTTTTTGCCGAGACTGAAAAGATCTAATTTAAAGAGGAACGTACTTAGTTTTCGTGAGAAATTCGGCAATAATCACTAGGCCACTTGGAGGTGAGCTTTCGAATTTTTATCTGATGCCGGTAAATCTGAAATCTGACATACCAGTTTATGGTTTTTGATAACCCGTTTTTGAAGGTAGGTTTCAATCTTCTTCATCATCGTTGCGTTGGTGGAGAACCGGAATGATCCTTTTGATCCATTGAATGTTGCCCATTCAATTTTGCCACTAAATATCAGAAACTTTGGAACCGTTATTTCAAATTGCGAGAGTTCACAGATTTTCCAGAAATTTGGTGATTCCTTTCGCAGGAAGAGTGATAACCAAGATCTTTTAATGAGAAGAATTTTATCTTCATAAATTTCAAGCTTACAAGTCGGTCCCTGAAGAGTATAAAAAATCAAGCTTTGCCTCCTGAGATAGGTTACTCCTTATCGAACTCCCTACTTAAAACATAATTCATTTCTTCATCGATTTTGAAATATCTTTTTTTGTTTATGTGGTGATGAATTTAGTCGATACCTGACCAAGAATTCCTTAGAGGTGTGTAGTACCAGAACAAAAATTTGATTGTTTTCTGCCATTACTTTCTTGCATTCCGTACACGGGTCTGGGCCTCATTTGAAGATTTGGGTTTGTAAAGTTCAACAAACGAATTAAGTTTCACATGTAAGAATTTGTTAATTTTTTAGTTCATGTTCTCGATTAAATTTATCGGAAATTCTACTAAATCTAGTTATAAAGCCGTCAAAAAAATGTCAACAACACTATATATAGATTTTTTCCTTTTCAAATGTCAGAGCAACTACTACGCTTATTTTAGACAGATGAAACTACACAACCACACAACATCATGACGAAGGAGCTGGGGTATGAGCATGGAGCCACTACTAAAACAGAGTAATGATCGATTTGTTCTTTTTCCGATCAAATATAACGACATTTGGGCGATGTATAAAAAGGCGATGGCAAGTTTTTGGACAGCCGAGGAGATAGATCTTTACTCCGATCTAAAAGATTGGGAATCCTTAAATGATCAAGAGCGCCACTACATCTCTCATGTTTTGGCATTTTTTTCTGCATCTGATGGCATCGTTAACGAAAATCTTGCTCTTCGCTTCTACAACGACGTTCAGATACCTGAGGCGCGCTCTTTTTATGGATTTCAGATTGCCATGGAGAACATCCACGCCGAAACTTACGGACTTTTGATTGATACCTACATCAAAGACCCCGTCAAAAAGGATTATCTCTTTAGGGCGATCGACAATATTCCATGTATCAAGAAAAAAGCTGATTGGGCCATGAAGTGGATTTACGGGAATAATTCTTTCGCAGAAAGATTAGTTGCTTTTGCGGCTATTGAAGGAATCTTTTTTTCAGGTTCTTTCTGTTCCATATTTTGGTTGAAAAAGCGTGGTCTTATGCCTGGGCTTACTTTTTCCAACGAACTCATATCCAGAGATGAAGGTCTCCACACTGACTTCGCTTGTATGCTTTATAAGGATTATGTGACCGATAAGCCGACTGATTCACGCATCCGTGAGCTCATCACCGAAGCAGTGAATTTTGAGTGTGAATTTATCAGTGAAGCTCTTCCGGTCTCGCTCATTGGAATGAACGCTGACATGATGAAAGAATATATTAAGTTCGTTGCTGATCGCCTCATGAGATCTCTTGGCTATGCCGAAATGTACGGAGCAAAAAATCCATTCGATTGGATGGAGCTTATATCAATGCAAGGAAAAACAAATTTCTTCGAAAAGCGAGTTGCCGAATACCAAAAAGCAGGCGTCATGAACTCAACCAGAGACTCTGCCGGTGCCCAATTCGCTTTTTCAACAGATATTGATTTTTAAGGAGTAGATAATGTTTGTAGGAACCCGTTCAGGTAAAAGAGAACCAGTACAATTTGATAAAATCACCCACCGTATCTCACAGCTCACTTATGGATTGGATCCAAAGTATGTGGATGCCATGCAGGTTGCAAAAAGAACCATCAATGGACTTTTTGATGGCATTACAACCGAAGAGCTGGATAATTTATCGGCCGAAGTTTCTGCCTATATGACTTCAGTTCACCCTGATTATGCACGTCTTGCGGGAAGAATTGCCGTGGCCAATCTTCACCGTTCTACGTCCGACTCTTTTCAGGAAACATTTGACACTCTTTTTAACTACAAAAATGAGTTCAATCAAGAGCATCAACCCTTGATCTCTGAAGATATTTATCACTTCGCTCGTGAGCACAAGGATAGAATTTCAACAGAAATTGCTTATTCCCGTGATTTTGAATTTGATTATTTTGGCTATAAAACACTTGAAAAATCTTATTTGTTGAAAGTTAATGGTAAAATTGTTGAACGTCCTCAGCATTTATTTATGCGAGTTGCCCTTGGAGTCCAGATTGGAAATATCGAAGAAGCTATTAAAACCTATCATCTTATTTCCGAGGGCTGGTTCACTCATGCTTCTCCGACTCTTTTTAATGCCGGTACTAATAAAGCGCAAATGTCGTCATGCTTCCTGGTAGCGATGAAAGATGATTCGATTGATGGAATTTACGAGACTTTAAAGCAATGTGCTCTTATTTCTCAGTCAGCAGGTGGAATTGGGCTATCAATTCACAACATCAGGGCCAAGGGTTCATTCATCAAAGGTACCAACGGGACCTCCAATGGAATCGTTCCTATGCTTCGTGTGTTTAACGATACCGCTCGTTATGTGGACCAGGGAGGAGGGAAGCGCAAAGGGGCCTTTGCGGTCTATATTGAGCCTTGGCATGCTGATATTGAGGATTTTCTTGAACTTAAAAAGAATCACGGTAAAGACGAACTCCGTGCTCGTGACCTCTTCTATGCTTTGTGGGTGAACGATCTTTTCATGAAGCGGGTCGAGGCCGATGCAGAATGGACGCTTATGTGTCCTAATAAGGCACCAGGTCTCGGGGATTGTTTCGGTAAAAAATTTGACGCACTCTACGAGAAATACGAGAAAGAAGGCCGTGGTCATAAATCAATGAAGGCACGAGATCTTTGGTTTAAGATTATTAACTCTCAGATTGAGACCGGCTCTCCTTTTATGCTTTATAAAGATGCCGCTAATGAGAAGTCGAATCAAAAAAATCTAGGGACCATTAAATCTTCTAATCTCTGTACTGAAATTATCCAGTATACGAGCGAAAAAGAAATTGCTGTTTGTAATCTTGCATCGATTGCTCTGCCTAAGTTTGTAGAGAATGGAGTTTTTGATCATAAGAAACTTTTTGATGTGACTTACCAAGTGACTAAAAACCTGAATAAGATCATCGATCTTAATTATTATCCGGTCGAAGAGGCTCGTTATTCAAACATGAAAAACCGTCCTATTGGGATCGGTGTTCAGGGTCTTGCGGATGCCTTCTTCAAAATGAGATTGCCTTTTGATTCTGAAGGTGCTCGAAGAGTAAATAAAGAGATCTTCGAAACGATTTACTATGCTTCACTCACGGCCTCATGTGATCTTGCCAAGTCTCATGGTCACTATGACTCCTATGAAGGTTCACCGGTATCTCAAGGAATTCTCCAGCATGATATGTGGGAAGTTAAGAGCACCGACAGGTGGGATTGGACGACATTAAGAGCAAGAATTAAGCAATATGGAATTCGTAACTCACTTCTTATGGCACCCATGCCTACGGCTTCGACGTCTCAGATCCTTGGCAATAATGAGTGCATCGAGCCAGTGACCTCAAATATTTATACGCGAAGAGTACTTTCTGGTGAGTTCGCCGTTGTTAATAAGCATCTTGTGAAGGACCTTATCCAGCTTGGTCTCTGGAATGAAGAAATGAAGGATCGCATTATCGCTCACAATGGATCGGTTCAGTATGTTCCCGAGGTACCTTCTGAATTAAAGGATCTGTACAAGACTGTTTGGGAGATCAAGCAGAAATCTATTCTTGAGATGGCGGCCGATCGTGGTGCATTTATCGACCAGTCGCAATCGCTCAATATCCACATGGAAGATACTAATTTTGGTAAGCTCTCTTCCCTTCACTTTGCAGCGTGGAAACTGGGGTTAAAAACCGGTATGTATTACCTTCGGACTCGACCGGCCGTTGATGCAATCAAGTTCACAATCAAAGAAACCACTCCATCTACAACCGATCAGCAAGCGGCAATGGTTTGTTCTCTGGATAACCCAGAGGACTGCGTTTCTTGCGGCAGCTAGGTTTTATCTGTCAAGGCCCTCTCACAGCGGATTTGTGAGAGGGCCTTTTTTTTAGGGATCAGATGTCAATGTTATATCCCATCTCCGGTCTGCGGAGTTCTTGGGGCAGATTATCTAAATTTTCTGGCAGTGGTTGATGAGGGCTAAGGGGAAAAAAAATTACATTTTGTGATTTTTTAAAACGAATGCTTGATTTGCTCTCAAGTGTATTCGTGTCGATGCCTCTGCGTCGAATCTCCGCAAAAGCATCCCTCTGCTCCATGATAATTCCTTCAGAATAGATGTTAACCCCATTCATATCTGTATGAAAAGATAGCCCGCCTGGTTTCAGAATTTTCATGACCGAATTGAGTAATTCAAATTTATATTTAATATGACTCAAGGTGTTTTGAGAAAAGACAAGATCAAATTTATTTTCATCATAGGGAATTTGTTTTCCAAAGTCGAGGTCATGAAAGATCATGTAAGGTAGTTCAATTCCTTCAATTTCATCTTTCTGGAAAATTCCAAATTTAAGGCCCGTAAGTATGTAGCTTTCTCGTCTGTAAAAAGTAAGCGTTTTTTCCTTGTTGATTCCATAGAACTCAACTTCAGGAAAAATTTTTTTTAATTCCATCAGCACTCTTCCGTTCCCTGTGCCAATTTCCATGACTCTTGTTTTCTCACCGGCCAGGCGATTCTTTTCAAAAATTTCCTGGATCTGAGTTTCTAACCGATAAGGGGTAAGCTTAGTATTAAGATCCGCTAGAGAATGAGACCTTTCATCGTTGTACTGAAGATTTTTATACTGATCGATATTGACAGTGGGAATAGAATCGATCTCTGTCTGAAAATAGAGAGATAGGCAAAAGCCGATCATCACAATTGAGATAATAAGGAGTAAATTTCTTAATTCCATCTTGACCTATTCAACCACAAAATACCACCTCTACTCAACACTATATATAAATCCATGCACCGACTTCCCATCAATTCTTTGACACATGTAACACCTTTATCATAAAATTTATTCTGATCAGGTATTTAAGGAGCGCCATGAAGTCCGTTGTCATAATTATTTTATTCATTATCTCACTACCATCTTGGGCCAGTAAAAAAGGCATAGGTTTATCGATTGGTAATCCAACTGGTTTCAATGGAAAGTATTGGATTGATGATAAGGCGGCAGTCGACGGAGGTCTCGCCTTCTCCTTGGGGAAGCATACTGAACTGAGTATCCACTCTGATTATCTTCTACATAAGAAGTCGGCGTTTTATTTTAATAATGTCCACCCCTTGGATTTGTATTATGGTCTGGGTGGTCGCATGGAGTTTTCCGATGACATTGAGATCGGCGTTCGAGTGCCGGTTGGGCTTGTCTATCTGGTCGAAGCGCATTCTGCAGACATCTTTTCTGAGATTGCTCCCATCGTCGATTTTATTTCAAGGACGGGTTTAGAAATACACCTGCTTTTTGGCGCCCGCTACTATTTCTAATTACGATCGTTTGGGTATTTAAAATCTCTCTTAAGAATTCTTCTAGGTAGAAATTCTAAGTGGTGAGAATAATGCTCCGTGGTTTTTTTAAGAACTTAATTTTTACCGTCTAACACTAACTTTGTTCCACAATCATTCCTGAAATCTGTTAGATTTTACATCATATGAATGAGTCATTAATTAATTCTAAATCTATACTTATTGTCGATGATGAGACCGATCTGAGAGATATTCTTGCTGGAGAGTTTATTCATATCGGCGCTCATGTTTTCCAGGCGGGAAATATTATGTCAGCACGAAATATTCTCGAAAATAATCACATTGACCTTGTTCTTTCAGATATCCGCATGCCAGGTGGAACTGGGATAGACCTGCTTAATATTATCCGGAGTAAAAATGTTTTTTCACCTCCCGTTATTTTAATTACTGGATTTGCAGACATTACTCTGGAAGATGCGTTTGATAAAGGTGCCGAAGCACTTGTGAGTAAGCCATTTAACCTTGATGATCTTATTGGTGTTGTTTTGAAATTCCTTACTCCCATTGAGGATCGCTTGACTGAGGTGAGTGAGGGTATGAAAAAAATTCAACCTAAAGAGGTTTCATTCGGGCGTGGTGGAGTCACCGTTAGCGTCCGAATAGGTGATAACCCGGTCTTGGTTGGAGAAATGATTTCATTTGATTTCATTCATGATGGGCTCTCGTTTACCGGTAACGGCATTTGTCACTGGATAAAAACGAGAACTGAATCCGGATTGTCAGTGATGGGTATTGAGATTACTTATCTGAAAAGTTCCTCAATGAATCATTTCCTCAAGTTGACTGAAAATCGATCAGTCGTTTCATTTATACCTTCGAGTGAAAAATTAATCTCGTAGCCAATGGCAGGTATATCCTCTGGGATTTTTTTGAAGATAATCCTGATGGTAATCTTCGGCCGGATAAAATTTCGTGGCCTCAATTAACTGGGTGGCCAGTGGTTTAGACCATTTTTTTGCCGATTCAATTCTTTGGATAACTTCCTCCGCAGTCTTCTTTTGTTCCGAGGAATGATAGAATATCACCGAGCGATACTGAGTGCCTTTATCGTTTCCCTGTTGGTTGAGGGTTGTGGGATCATGCATTCTGAAAAAATACCCCAGAAGGTCGGCGTAAGAGAGTTTTGATGAATCAAATATGACCTGGACTGATTCTGCATGGTTTGTTGTTCCAAGGCTTACAATGCTATAAGTGGGATTTTCAATGTTTCCACCGGCATATCCCACAGAGGTTTCAAGAACTCCGGGAATCTTTCTGATAATTTCTTCCATTCCCCAAAAGCATCCGCCAGCAAGAGTAGCTGTTTGTTTGGTCATATTTTTGGCCCCTGATGAAATCGACATAATAATCGAGAAAAGAATTAATATTGCCTTCATAGGACTAGAGTCTCAAAATTCAGGAGTCGGGGCCAATAGATTTAGCTTTAACAATTTAAAATATTTTTTGTCAGGTATTAAGCTTTCCGTAAGTTAAGAAAAGTAATGTTATAATAATGAGATGAATGAAAAGGGTCCTGATGGCTTTGAATTATTTTATGCCGGCATGTATGGTGAGCGTTGGCCTCGCTTGAAGGAGGCATTGCTTGCTCCGAAAAAGCACGTGGCGATTCTAAACCCATTTAGTAAATTCAAATTCTCTCAAATGCCAGTCCATATAACAGGTCTTACATTTGAGCACGACGTAAGAGATAGCTTTCCCCAGCCGGAAAAGACTGAG
>CAXNNO010000022.1:0-14971 GCA_964203555.1 Bacteriovoracales bacterium | reverse complement strand
ACGGCGATTCCCCAGCCAACGATGACAAGGGGAAGAGAGAATTTTATGACTTTTCTTTCAAAGGGAAAAAGTCCCATGAGTAAAGTGAGTACCAATGGATACATAAAGATGCGCTGGTACCAGCAGAGAATACAAGGCGGAAGTTTCATCACCTCGCTGAAAAAGAGGCTTCCAAGTGTGGAAAAGGCTGAAATTGTCCAGGCGATGAAAAGAAGAATCCATTTTTTGTCATTCATTCGATCATTTTATGTCCCAGACTTTGAGAATTCAAGCTTATGTGATACAAAACGCGACAAATGCAATCGCCAAAAGTTTCTTTTTATAGATATTCACTTCATGAGTTAGAAGAATTGTTCCGAACTCAAAACCTGCCACCCTCGGGGCCTTCTCTCTTATTTAACTGGCACTATAAAAAAAGGGAAGTCGATCCATGTCACTCTGATCTGGCAAAAGTCAGCAGGAAATTTGTTTCGGAGGAAATGGACTTTCATTTACCAGAGATTGATTTTATTCAAGAATCAACTGATAAAACGGTGAAATTTCTTTTTAAATTAAAAGATGGACTCAAAATAGAATCAGTCCTTATTCCATTTAATCAAAAATATACGATTTGTCTTTCTTCCCAGGTTGGATGCGCCATGAAGTGCAGCTTTTGCTTCACCGGCACACAGGGATTAAAAAGGCATCTCGAAACAGAAGAAATTATCGGGCAATTTATCGTTGCCCAAAGATGGCTTACAGCGAACCGACCTCAGGATGATAAAATTCTTAACATCGTTTTCATGGGTCAAGGTGAACCACTTCATAATTTCGATTCGGTGAAAAAAGCCTGTGAGATATTCCTCACGAAAAATGGTCTGTGCCTCGCTCCCCATAAAATCACGATTTCAACTGCAGGCTACCTTCCAGGACTTGAGCGCTGGAAAAATGAAATGCCGAAAGTGAATATTGCGGTATCACTTCACTCAACGATGAAGGATAAGCGCGACAAGCTCATTCCCATCAACCAGCGATACCCTATCGAAGAAGTTGTAAAGTTTGCCCAGGAGATTCCGGAAGGAAGAACCCGATTTGTTACCTATGAGTATCTTTTAATAAAAGATTTCAATGACTCAAATGAGGATGCTCATGCAACGGGAAAATTCTTAGAAGGAAAGAACGCTTACATCAGTCTCATTCCCTTTAACCCATTTCCAGGTACTGATTATAAGCGTCCTGAAATGAGCGAAGTTGAATCGTTTAAAAAAATTCTTGATGGTTATAAAATTCCAACTCTCATCAGAAAAACCAAAGGGGATGAGATCCTCGCGGCCTGTGGCCAGTTAAACACCCGCTAGTCTTGAAGGAATGGATTAGCTTGCTTTTTTCTTCAGCTGATCATACGCCTTGTTGATGTCCTTGGTATTTTTCTCGGCAAGTTTTTTAAATTCTTCACTCATCGATGCGACTCGGTCCGGATGATTTTTCTGCAAAAGTTCAAAGTATCTTTTTTTAAGTTCTCTAGATGTGAATTTATCCTCCGGCCCGAAATTAAAAAAGGCTTCAGGCGACTGAGGATGGGGGGGAATTGGTTTTTTAGGAGTATCCTTCTTTTTACTTGAGGCATCCTCACCTTTGGATTGTTTTTTTTCCTGATTTTCGGGATGATTTGACCTAGCTTCTGGTTTTTTTGTTTTACCGTTTAGGAGTTTGATATTTCTCTTCTCTTCTTCCTCTTTATCGTTTAACTCTGCCACCTGATGCTTCTTCTTTTGATCACTGATACTTTTTTTAAAAAGAAGAAAAGGCATCTTAATGAAAATAAAATATCCGCCGAGTAAAAACATGACGAAGGGGCCTATGGTTTTTAAGGCCTTCATTATTGTTGTGGTATAGTAATCGATCGGTTCCATCAGGGGACGTATCGGCAGGAATTGATCAGGATGTGAGCGGAGAACGAGCTCATCGCAATTACTGACCAAGGCAGTCAAGTGACCCCGCATCGCTCGCGTAAGAAATTCCTTGATCTCAATTTCAATTTATTCAATAATCGATCTTTGGAGACCTCCTATGAAAAACACTCGATTAGACCCATACGTTATTGCCGGTGGAGCTGAGGGCTCTGATCGCCTGACAATTTTAGCAAATGCCACATGGGACTATAGTGCGAAGTTTCTCCAATCCGCCGGATTGAGTGAAGGCATGAGTTTTCTTGATCTCGGGTGTGGCAACGGAGCGATAACAAATCGCCTGGCCATGTCCTTTGGTCCTTTTACCAAAATGACTGCAGTTGACGCCGACGAGTCTGTTCTTGAATTTGCGCGTATCGACGCCGCAAAAAAAGGGGTTAACGTTTTTTATCAGGTCTTTGATCTGGAAGGATCGTGGCCCGCCGGGGAGTATGATTTTATCTATGTACGTTTACTTTTGTCGCATCTTCGCCGTCCTGAGAAATTGCTCCTGAAAATAAAATCACTCTTGAGACCTGGCGGTACTATTGCCATAGAGGATGTTGATTTTAATGGGCACTTCTCGTACCCGGTATCTCAGGCCTTTAACCGATATGTAGATATCTATCGTCGGATTGGTGAGATCAAGGGCGTTGATCCCTTAATTGGGCCACGATTACCGGGTCTCGTTCGCGGTGCTGGATTTTCAAATATTGAGATGAAGGTCATCTCGCCAACCTATGAATCCGGCCCAGGTAAACTCATGGCACTTCTCACTCTGAAAAATATTTATAAAGCTGTCATAGACGCGGGACTGGCGACTCAGGAAGAAGTAGATCAATTGATAGTGGACTTGGAAGCATTTACCGAATCACCATCATCAATCATGAGTTTGCCGAGGTTTTTTCAAGTTTCCGCGAAGAACTAAGTCCGATGCACTCTCGACTCAATCTCTCATCGTTAATTAAGTAAATCCTGCAACATGAACTTGAACTGATCCACCCCACCAGAGAAGTGAGAGGATTTATTTTTATAATTCCACCAAACTCGTTCAAACTCTTTATCATCGGCCAGAAGACGAAGCCTGAGTATTTCCACCTGATCGGCCTTGAGTTTATATTCCTCGGTAACCATCTTGAGGAATAAATTAAATTTTCCCATATCCATGAGCGGCAGATCCTTGATCAGTTTGAAGGAGATTTGGGGGATTCTAGCCTTCATGAGAGGAAACCTCAATGATCAACCGGCCTTTTCTTTCTCTTCCACGGTCAATTTCAACCCCAGCACATCCAAAATTTTAAAGAACGTGTCTAGTCTTGGGTTTCCGTTTTCAGAAAGCACTCGATAAAGATTTTCTCTGTTCAGTTCGGCTTCTTCAGCAAAATGACTAAATCCCCTTGCCTCTGCCACTGTACGTATAGCAGTAAGAATGACTGAAGGCATGTCGCCATTTTCTTCAAAATTGGCCTTGATAAATTCGAGCTGAGCTTCTTCGTCACCACGAAGGCTCTCAACAAGATCGTCGTGATAAGAGACGGATGCTTTATTCACTCTTTTCATGTTGGGTTCTCCTTAAGTAGTCTTGGGCCAGCCGAATTGAATGGTTTGATTCCGTCCTCGGTCTCGTATATTGCTATAAACCTCTTCTTTGCTTCCACAACGAAAGTGTAGCACAAAAGCTACACAGCGTCAATCCGTCCTTATTTTTGACATAAGTTAATACGACCCAAGGCGGGAAGATCATCATATGACGAGGCATCACCGGCCCAATGCGAACAATCAAAACAGACTAAGTCAGATTAATATGTCGAGTACCATGCTTCTTTGAAAAAAGGGGGCGAGGATCAGGGGATGGAAGAAACAAATAAAAATAAAAAATTCGTTTTAAACTACTACCACCTTTTTCTGGCAGTCCTTGCTTTCTTTGTTGTACGGAGTTGTCTTGAAGGATCTTCCGTTCAAAGAATCCCCTACAGTCAATTCAAACAGCATCTCGAACGCGGGGATATAAAAAAAGTTGTTCTGACGGGAGAAAATCTCAATGGTGAATTTAAAAATCCCATCAAAGGAAAAAAGAATTTCAACACCACACTTGTTGCACCTGAAGTTGCCCAACAGTTTGAGAAGTATAAGATCGAATATGACAGTAAGGGTTCGTCATCTTCGTTAAGTAATTTTATTCTCTTCATTCTTCCGACACTTCTTTTTATTGGATTTTGGTATTTCATTTTGAAGAGAGGATTGAAGGGTATGTCCGGGGGCAGTGGATCGTTCATGTCGGTTGGGAAAAGCCGGGCAAAAATATATGTGGAGCATGATACGAAAATAACCTTTAAAGATGTTGCGGGCGCAGATGAGGCGCTGGAAGAGTTGAGAGAGGTGATTGAATTTTTAAAAAATGCGGACAAGGTCAAGAGTCTTGGTGGGAAAATGCCCAAGGGAATACTTCTCGTCGGTTCTCCCGGAACGGGAAAGACTCTGATTGCGAAGGCGATAGCGGGTGAGGCCGGAGTGCCTTTCTTTTCAACAAATGGAGCAGAATTTGTAGAAATGTTTGTGGGCGTGGGTGCTGCCAGAGTGAGAGATCTCTTTGAGCAGGCGAAAAAAACGGCCCCTTGTATTATCTTCATTGATGAATTGGATGCCATGGGTAAAACACGTCACTCAAATATCATGGGTGGTAACGATGAAAAAGAACAAACTCTCAATCAGCTTCTAGTTGAAATGGATGGCTTTGATACCCAAGGTGGAATTATTATTCTGGCGGCGACAAACAGACCAGAAATGATCGATCCGGCACTTCTCAGGGCAGGTCGTTTTGACAGGCAGGTCGTGGTCGATAGACCCGACCGAAAAGGAAGACGGGATATACTTGCTATTCACGTGAAAAAAGTAAAGATCAGTCCTGATCTCAATCTTGATTCGATCTCGGCACTGACTCCGGGCTTTACGGGTGCAGATCTTGCGAACCTGGTCAATGAGGCGGCCCTTATTGCGACCAGAGAGGATTGTGCGTCGGTGACGATGGATCACTTTACGCGAGCGATGGAGCGAATTGTCGCTGGAATAGAAAAGAAGAGTAAAGTTTTGAGTCCAAGAGAAAAGGAAATTGTCTCCTATCATGAAATGGGACATGCCATCGTTGGTTATGCCTTTAATAAAGATGATAAAGTTCATAAAGTTTCGATTATTCCTCACGGGATTGGCTCCATGGGGTACACAATCCAGCATCCAACTGAAGATCGTTATCTCATGACCAAGGAAGATCTCGAAAATAAGATGGCCGTCTTCATGGCCGGAAGAGCATCGGAAATGCTTATTTTTGAAAAATTGAGCACCGGGGCCTCAGATGATCTCGTCAAGGCAACCAATATTGCCAGGGAAATGGTCATGAGATTTGGCATGAGCGATGAACTTGGATTCGTTTCCTACGAGGGGCAGCAGTCTCAATTTCTTGAACTCAAAGATGCCTTCGGAAAACCGACATTTTCAGACGATACGGCAAAAGAAATCGATGAATCAGTGAAGAAAATGATTATGGCGGCCTATACGAAGGCCTTTGATTTTTTAAAACTACACAGAGAGGTTCTCTCCAATGCCGCCCACGAATTAATGGAACGTGAAATATTAAACGAAGATGAACTGAAAAAGATTTTTGCCATTATTGATCTGGCACGGCCTCCATCTGGCCATGTTGAAGAGGAGCTTCACCACTAGGGAACCGGATTACAATATGAAATTGAGTTTACCCCCACATAAAGATGATCACTTGATTGGAAAATTGGACGCTCCGATTTTCCTGGTCGAATACGGTGACTATCAATGCCCACACAGTAGCAAGGCCCACCCGTGGATTCTAAAACTCCTGAAGGAGTACAGAGGTCAATTAAGCTACGTGTACAGGCACTTCCTCCTCGTTGATATCCACCCCGAGTCCGTGTTCGCATCCCTTGCGGCCGAGTCAGCGGGAGAGATGGGAAAATTCTGGGAAATGCATGAGAGGATTTTTTCTCACTTTAAAAAAATGTCTTCACATCAAATTATTCATCTGGCCGAAGACATCGGTCTTAATCGGGATATTTTCCTCAATAAGATGAACCAGCAACAATTGATGGACAGAATATGTGACGACAACCTCACAGGCGAGGAAAGTGGAGTGAGTTCCACTCCCGCATTTTTTCTAAACGGCTTAAAGATCGAAGGTCCCATTAGCTACGAAATCATCAGAAGTAACATTCAAAACACGTTAAGAGGAAATCCCCTGTCGGCGTGAGGATGTTGAATCGTTTTAATTTGAAACACCGGCAATGGAGAGATCAAGAAAGATTAGTGGAACACAGAAAAAAGATTGATCGGTTGAGGCCGAAACCACCTCTCCAACCACTTGCGCCCTTTTTAAAAGTTCTATGAGATTTCCTGAAAGTGTGCAATTTCCGAAGGTGAGAACTTTTTGTCCGTCCTGCCAGAGATAGCCCTTCACAGCTACAGAGAAGTCCCCCGTGACCCGATTGGCCCCGGAATAAAGTCCATCCATTTGAATGACTTCAAGATATTTATCGGGAGGATTTTTCGCATTTTTACCCTGAACCACCATATGAGTTCCGCTGACCGAGATAGAACCGGCCGGACTGCGGGATGCATGTCCCGTGGTCTGAATATTAAAGTAATTGGCGGTAACGCTATTATGGAAGAAGGATTCTAAAACTCCGTCTTTAATTAAGGTGAGAGGTTTTTGTTCAACGCCTTCACTATCAAAATGAGATTTTCTAAAGGCCCTGTCAAACTGGGGTTGATCAATGATCGAGATGTCTTTGGCAATAACTTCCTGACCCATTTTTTCAGACCATGGATTAACTTTATCTATGGCGGATTTTGCCGAGAAAAAATTTGAGAAGCATTCAATGAGGCTTTTTAAACAATCCTCCGTGAATCGTACGTGATATTTACCGGTCGCCAGGGGTCTTTCCGACAAAAGATTTCCTGAGTGATACAAGGACGTATTGACAACTTTTTTCCAGTCCAGGTCTTTAAAAGTATGAGCAGAGTGAAAATCGTAATAATTGGCCTTCTTACCCTGATCATCCATCAGAGCAGAAGAAGTAATCGTGTAAATCTTATCCCCGTAATTGGTGAATCTTCCTTTTGAACTCAAGTAACTCGAGACATATTCATTTTCCGAGTAGGAATTATAAGGGACGGCAACAACGCGCTTATCGGCATTTTTAACATCGGACTCCAATGCGAGTGATCGTTTGGTTTTTTCTGAAATATCGACATGCTCCTCCGGGTAATGGGCAACATCAACTAAGGATCCCCTCAGGTTGATGATTGATTCGTGAGGGTTTTCCTGTCCATTTTCAGCGTTGTCCAGCGCCTGCTTGATCATGAAACGAATCGATTCTTCATCCAGGGCCTCGCTGAAAGAGACTCCAACACGATGGTCTTTAATCACGCGAATGCCAAGTATCTGGGAACTAGAAACTTTGTATTCCGAAATTGCGCCTTTTTGAGCACTCATTTTGAGGGACTTTGAAGAGGAATAAATTAAATCTCCTTCTGCCTGCTGGTCTGCCAGATCATTCATCACTCTTTCCATTAACTCTTTCACGCTTGACCCCCAACGAGAATTTCATCCACTTTGACTGGTGGCTGCCCCACTGTGGTTGGTATGCTGCCGCTGACGGAGCCGCACATTCCTGCCATCAACTGAAGATCCTTTCCTACCATAGAAATTCTCGTCATAATTTCAGGGCCAGTTCCAATTAGCGTGGCCCCTTTAACCGGTCGGGAAATTTTTCCATCTTCAATAAGATAGGCTTCCTGAACGGAAAAATTAAATTGCCCGGTTGAGGGATCAACAGATCCTCCGCCCATTTTTTTTGCATAAAGACCGTTGGGAACACTTCCAATGAGTTCTTCCATCTCATAGGGGCCTTTTTCAATGTAGGTATTTCTCATTCGGGAAGCGGGAGCAAATTTATAGGATTGTCTTCTGGCGGACCCGGTTCTTTTGTGCCCGGTTTTTATTTCTCCCAGACGGTCAGAAATAAAACGCTTAAGAATTCCATTCTCAATCAAGGTTGTTTTTTCAGTCGGCATGCCTTCGTCGTCAATCGATAAAGATCCCCATGCTCCTCCTACGGTGCCATCGTCGACTGCGGTGAGAGCACTATGAGCGATGGCCGTGCCCATTTTATCCCAGAAAACACTCGCCTTTTTTTCAACCGACGTTGTCTCGAGAAGATGGCCACAGGCCTCATGAAAAATGACTCCACCAAAACCATTATCAATCACCACCGGCATTTTACCCGCTGGACAGGGCGAAGCATGAAGCATGGTCGTCGCCTGCTTCAAAAGATTTTCACAAATGTCCTCAGTATTTAATTTCTCCATAAAATCCCATCCACCAATGGCGCCGGGGCCAAAGAACGCCTCAGACTGAAGAGGACCATCCTTCATCACGAGGTGATGAAAAAGACGTATGTAAGGCCTTTCTTCGGTCGCATAGAGACCATCTGAATTGTAGACCTCGATCAGTTGCTTTTTTCTGGTAAAGTTGAGCATCACCTGAGAGACCTTGGAATCTCTGCGGAGCTTTTCGTCAATTTTTTTTAAAAAGGCCACCCGGTATTTGGCGTCAACCTCTTGATCCTGAATCACCGGAATGACGGGATAGGAAAGTTTTTCAAAATTAATTATTTTAGAATTTTTGGTTTTGGCAATTCTTGATCCGAGTAAAGAAGTGATTCTTAAAAGTTCTTCACGCTCAGTTGAATTGGTATAACCATAGAGAGCTTGCTCACCATTAATCAGCCTGATGCCGATGCCAAAAATAGTTCCGGACTGATTATCTTCTGGCCGGGAATTTCTAAAAACGAGCGCCTCGGATTGTGTTCTTTCAATAAAGATGTCCACAAAATCCGCTCCAAATGAAAGTCCATGATCAATGATGTCTTGCGCGACATGAGTAGGCAGTAGTTGCATATTTTCCCCTTGAGAAAAAATTATAAAGGAAAGAATGCCCGGTGAACCGAAATTTAAACCCGCGCGTTTTAGTCAAGAGCGATTATTTGATTATTGGATCAACTCCCGATAAGATCAATTCCCTATGATTAAGGCAAAGAACCTGGTTAAAAATTTTGGAAACTTCTCAGCGGTCAATGGAATTGATCTTGAGGTGAAGCAAGGTGAATGCTTCGGACTTCTGGGCCCCAATGGTGCGGGGAAATCAACCTTCATCAGCATGACGTACGGGACAGTCCTGAGAAGCGGTGGAGAATTAAGTGTTTTTGGATTCGATCCCGAAGTGAATTCCCGTGAAATAAAAAAACACATGGGAGTCGTCACGCAGGAAAATGCCCTGGATGAAGCCCTCACCGTATTTGAAAATATGATGATTTATGCGGCCTTCGTCGGACTCCACTCTTCGGAGAGAAAAAAAAGAGTCATGGATTTACTCTCCTATATGAATCTTGATCACAAAGCTGATACCAAAATAATGACCCTCTCGGGCGGAATGAAGAGAAGACTGGTCTTTGTCAGAGCACTTATCGGGCGCCCGGAACTTCTTATTTTAGATGAACCGACGACTGGTCTCGACCCCGCGGTGAGGCATCTGTTGTGGGGAAAAGTGAAGGAACTTCACCAGGCGGGTACAACCATACTCCTTACGACTCATTACATGCATGAAGCTGAAGTTCTTTGTGACCGACTGGTCATTATGAACCAGGGAAAAATTTCCGCTGAAGGCCCTCCTCAAAAGATGATTGATCAGCATACTCCCGGTTATGTGGGCATTTTTAACATCCATGACTCTGAGAAAGTAAAAAATATTGCGGCCAAAAATTCATTCATGATCACAGAAGATTCTTCTGGATTGTATTTGAGAGCTCCCAAATTGTCTGACCTCACAACTCTCCACTCTGACTATCACCTCATGCCACTTCAAATTCGTCCGTCTAACCTCGAGGATGTTTTTCTTAAAGTCACAGGAAAGGAGTTAAGTAGCGATGCTTGAATCATTTAAACTTTGCCTATTCATTACGCTTAGAAATTGGACCGTCTATAAAAAAGATCTTATTGCCAATATTTCTCCCACTGTGGCGGACCCGGCCTTTATCATGATCTCTCTGGGATTTGGGCTGGGAAGTTATCTGACAAATGTCGAAGGCATGACTTACATTCAGTACCTCGCCCCAGGTCTCACGGTGGCGACTTCCTTGTTCACATCATTTTTTGAAAGTAGCTATGGATTTTTTGTGCGGATGACTTATGAAAATGTTTTCAAGGCCATGCTCACAACTCGGATCGGAGTCCAAGAAGTGGTTCTGGGTGAAATGCTCTGGGTCGGTCTTAAAGGTGCGGTGATGTCCATGTGCGTGGCAATTGTACTTGCCGTTTTGGGCCTCATGGCAAATCCCCTACTCATTCCTCTTGTGGGTGTCGTTGGTTTCCTGGTGGCACTCCCCTGTGGGGCCATGGGTCTACTGGCAACGGCCCTGGTCAACAACATCAACCAATTTCAAACCGTTTATTCCTTTATAATCGCTCCCCTCTATTTTCTTTCAGGGATTTTTTTTCCCATATCTCAAATGGCAACACCGGTAAGAGTTGTTTCGGAATTTTTTCCCCTGATCCATGGAGTAAGACTTGCTCAGGCGATTTTCTGGAATAAGGGGTCGACTGAAGTGATCATTTTCAGTGGATCCATCCTCATCGTTCAAAGTCTTGTGTTCTGTGGGCTTGCGTTTTGGAGAATTCAAAAAAAGCTCGTGAACTGAACAACTCACTAACTTCCCCAGAAGCCTGGTGTTGAATCCCTAGATTCACGATGAAAGTCAATGACTTACCAACTTTCTAAATCGCTGCCTCCAAAAAAATGAGGTCTACGTGAAACTATTCCCCCAACGTGAGAATGGTCAATGAGACATTTCAATAATGAAGCACTTCACTAACACCACTATAGGGGGTCAGTTAGTGTGCTTTCTTAACCAGAACTTCAGTCGCTCAAGACCATCATCGACATCCTTGGCGTTGAGTTTTGTCTTTCTTAAAAGATGATCTGAATCAACTCTATCCTCCTTCATCACAGAATAGAGTCTTTTGACTTTTTCAGATAACTCTTCATCCGGCGGCAGACGATCCTTCAGACGTTGAAGCTCAAAATAAACATCCTTAATCAGAAAATCAATTGGGTCAACGGGCGCGGAAGTTTTAGCGGTCCGACTTTTATCTTCGTTTTTAATGAGGAGTGAGTCCAAATTTTTTAACACAGAGATTTCCTTTAAGAAATCTTCCTTAAACATCAACTCAAAAAAGCCACCGCGATCGATAAGGGCGTCGGGAAACTTTTTAAGAAGTTCAATCAGGTAGGTAACCTGAAAAGGATTGGATTCAAGAAAAGGTAAATTTTCAAGGACAATGGAACTTGAGCAGCGATCAAAAAATCTCTTCTGATCCTCAGCTTTCACCGGGTCACCAATCAAATCCTCAAAAGAGAGCTCAGTCATGATGGGTTGAACAAAAATCGCGGCAATTTCATCGAGCTTAGGTGCCCACCGGTCAAGCTCGTCATCAGTGAAAAGATCCTTCAGAAGAAGATCAAAATCATCTTTAAGGCCTTCAACCTGAATGTCAATTTCTGATACTTTATAGGGGAGGAAAAAAGTTAATGTGCCTGACACTGATACCTGACTGAAAAAATCAAAAAAAAGGGCCTTGCGGCCCCTGAATGTTAGCTAAGATGTTTACCGAGAATGCCGGTAAGTTCAAACATGGTCACTTCATCCTTGCCGAAAACCTTATTTAACTTGGCATCTGCAAGAATATTTCTTTTGTTATTCGGATTCTGAAGATTATTCGATTTAATATATTCCCAAACAAGTTTAACAGCTTCAGTTCTGGCAACCGGGTTTGCACCAATGACTTCTGCAAGCTCAGCTGAAGGGGTAAGTGCCTTCATAAACGCTGCATTTGGTTTACGAGTTGATTTCTTTACAGTCTCTGTATTTTCCATAAAACCTCCGTGTGTGTCAGAATAGTTTGATAAATTTATTACTGGATTGCAACACTTAATTATTTCCGGATTTTATTTAGGGCACAAAATTGACTCTATGTGCGCCAATAGACAATAAAATAGAGGCTGTTTGAAACTAAAATTTCAAATAGAATTAAGAGATGAACCAAAACAAACAAAGTATTCTCCTCGTTGAAAATATTCACCCCATCGCAAAAGAGTTTCTGGAAAACAACGGCTATCACGTTGACCTCCTCACTCACTCTCCCGGTGAGGATGAGTTAATCAAACTTATTCCCAATTACTGTGCTTTGGGCATCAGATCCAAGACAGAGCTGACAGCAAAAGTTTTAGAGAATGCAGGCAACATTCTCACGATTGGTGCTTTCTGCATTGGCACCAATCAAATTGATCTTCTTAAAGCGCGACAAAAAGGAATTGCTGTTTTTAATGCTCCTCACTCGAACACAAGAAGTGTCGCGGAATTAGTCATCGCTGAAATGATCGCGCTCTCCCGCCAGTTGGGTGATAGAAATTCCAAGGCCCATCAGGGTGAGTGGATAAAATCTGCGGAGGGATCAAAAGAGGTACGAGGAAAAATTCTCGGCATTGTTGGCTACGGACACATTGGAAGCCAGGTCAGCGTCCTTGCTGAAAGCATGGGTCTTCAGGTGATTTTTTATGACACCATCAAAAAGCTCCCTCTGGGAAATGCCAGAGCGGTGGCATCTCTTGATGAACTTCTCGCGACATGTGACTTTGTCACCCTTCACGTACCTGAAATTCCCGAAACAATGAATATGATCGGACAAAGAGAACTTCATATAATGAAAAAGGGCTCTTATCTGATCAATGCCTCACGCGGAACAGTGGTCGCCATTGATGCCCTCGTCAGTGCTCTCGAAGAAAAGCACCTTGCTGGTTGTGCGATCGATGTTTTTCCAGTAGAACCAGCATCTAATAAAGAAAAGTTTACTTCACCTCTCCAGGGACTTTCCAATGTGATTCTGACTCCCCATATCGGTGGGAGCACCGAAGAGGCACAAAAGGCGATTGGAGTGGAAGTGGCAGAAAGTTTCCGACGATTTCTGAAAATCGGTTCATCTTCCGGGGCGGTTAATTTTCCCAACGTTGATCTGCCGATTAAGAAAGGGACAACTCGCCTTCTGAATGTGCATCGTAACGAACCGGGAGTCCTGGGAGAAATAAATACGATTATATCCAGGGCCGGGGCCAATATTGAGGGACAATTTCTTTCAACTGATAATGAAATTGGCTATCTCGTTATGGATGTTCATGCTACACATGCGGATCAGCTTGCAAAAGAGATAGCTCAATTGCAACGATCGATAAAAACCAGGGTCGTTTATTAATGAGTACAAGTACAATTTGTGAGACATGCAGGAAACCGAAGGCCAGCCATCAGTGTGGCCTTTGCCAAACATCTGTCTGCAAGTCCTGCGGTCACTTTATGGGTGAAGAAAGTTTTTCTTTCTTAAAAAAAATTCCATCAGAACTTTCCCACACCGTTTACTGCAACCCTTGCTTTAACGATAAGGTCAGCGAACCATTGTCGGCCTATAAGACAACGATGGAAATGGCCCATGAGGTTATCGTTTTTTCAAAAGATGAAACCAAGAAGACCGGACACATCAAAAGAAAGGAAGAGCCTTACCGGGTGGAAGACTGTGAGGATGAAGGTGAAACAGTGATGAGACTTGCATTCTTTGCCGCTCAGGATGGTTTTAATTGTCTTCTCGACGTGAACATCACGCACAGAAAAATCATTGTCGGTTCCCACAAAAAAACTGTTTTTGGAGGCACGGCCATTCCTGTAACGATTGAACACAAACGGATCAGAGAATACTAATGGGCCTGGTCCATCGAAAGACCATAGACACAGACATTATTAGTTCCCTCCTCAGAAATCTGATAAGTTCCGGAAAAATGCCTGTTTTCTCGAATGGTGCTGAAGTCCCCCTTTAAATGCATTATTTTGCATGATTCGCTCGGAGAATTCACACCTGCAAGTGGACCGCAATAGCGGCCCATGAGATCAATTGAATTTTTTTGGGGATTCACTGGAATTCTTCCAATGGCGTGGCCGGGAGTCGTGATGAGTTCATTGACCTCTCCTAGATGCAGGAAAACCATTCCGTCATTATCCAATTCAAATCTCACTGCATCCGCAAATAATAAATTGCAGCGATTTCGGCGATCTCTTTGTTCCGTTAATGTTCCGGCATAGACGCCACAATATCCCGCCAGAACTCCAAATCCTTCAATGCAGCGACTTTCTTCCTGGAGTTGGGCAGACGCCGCCGTCACGGGCGAGGAGGCAGTAAAATTCGATGTCAATTTTACAGTGTTTAGCGGATTTCCGAGTTTATCTCTGGTGACTAAACTTATGGGTATCGCTGTGGCGGTTTGTTTCGGATTGGCCATTGAGCTCAGAAGAGTGATGGATTTAACTCCGGCCCTTTCCTCGGGAAGCTTGATGATAAAAGTACGACCGATATCACTTCCCTCCCCTGAAACCCGGGTGCCGCGAGTAAAGAATTCATCACTATAGGAGCCCTGAATGTCTCCTTTCACTTCGGACCATTTAAGTGTGTAGGCGACAGGTCTCTGGCCAGTTACATTCAATTGATAGGCCCCTTTGAGTTCGTACTGATAGGTTTCCGCCAGTGCAAACGCCGGTATAAGCAGATGAAAAATGATCCATCGTAAATTCTTCATAATAATCCCCCCGTCTACTTTTAACCACACATCGATTCAATGAATAAAATAACGCAGTCATTTTATTTTTATTTTTGTGACACCAATTCACTCTCCTTTTTAAGAAGAGATTACTTACATACGTGGCAAACCCAATGCCATTGTTATCTTCAATAAAATCTTTCTCTATGAGGCATAAGAGGACATTGCGGACTGCAAGATAAATCATTCTTAAGAAGGTGATTAAGTAGACAAAAAAATAATCCATTTTAAGATGAGCTGGCGTTTTCGAATCCACTAAAAACCGTGA
>CAXNNO010000021.1:0-15005 GCA_964203555.1 Bacteriovoracales bacterium | reverse complement strand
TCTCCCCGAACGCGTAACAACTGGTCCTCTATTTGGAGTAGGGTTATATCCATTACGAGGAGGATTTGGACGATAAGAATGACCTACCCGTGGTTGATTGTTGCCGGGGGCAGGATAATGCCTGGGAACCTGTGGAGTTCTGCGCTGATTATACCCAGTATGAGGAGGGATTTGACGATGAGGAGTGGCAACTCTTGGTCGAGTGTTGCCTGAATTAGGGGAATGCCTCTGTGCTGGAGTTGTTGAACGTCCCGGATTATAACCGCCACCACGATGTGGTGATGGGCGATTTGATGAAACACCCGAACCACCGCCAGAACGACGTCCTCGAGATTGGGCCTCGGCTCTTTCTTGAAAAATCAATATGCCAATCATAAACAGAATAAATGTGACTTTCACGAATCTCTCCTTCTTGTGAGTAATCCATATTTAAGTATCTATTTATGACTCCTTTTTAAATAAGATTTTGCTTACATTTGGAATGCCTAATTTGACACCATCTAAGCCTAGGGAAAAGGGTGTTTATTCTTATCTTGAAAAATGTTTTTGTTAGAGAATGGGTAAGATTTTTTTATGAGGAAAAATATTCAGTGCCAGAGTGACACTGAATTTAATCCATGATCCAGTGAGCTAGGGCTAAACCTTCTTAAACGAGAGGAGTTGATATCTATTATTTCACGATGATCTCTTTTCTAGATGGTGGATCTATCTGCGAATCAACAGTCTCATCAAATAATCGTTTCATACCACTTCTTTGATACCGATTACTTAAAAGTTCAAAAATAGTTGAATTCGATCCGGCATTAATATCATTGTCTCCATAATCAAGTTCTTTATCTTCGCCATCAGGAATTTTGCCTTCAGACAGTGGATCACTGTCTCCAAATCCAGTCTCCATTTTATCATTGGAGGATGAATGTCCTGGGACTCCAATTGCGTGGTTTTCGCTTCCTGTCGATTTTGGAATTTGAGAATCAATATCTTTTTCTATCATTCGAGCAGCTTCCCCTGGATTTTTGGGCATTGGTAGTGAGTTGAATGATCCCAAGAGTGGATTGTCAGTCATCTTTGAACTTATATTTTTGAGTTCCTTCGTGACTAAGGCCTCTTCTTTAGCTTTTCCTTTCATTAAATCCCGTAAGGCAGGAGATTTTTCGATCTCTTTTGCTAAATTCTTTAATCTCGCAGCCTGATTGGCCAATGAACTTTCACTAAGATTGGCAGCATCAGATGAACCATTGGAAATTTTATTGAGTGGATCAACTGATCTGGAGAGAACAGAAAAGCTTCCGGTCTTTAACCCTGACAGGCCTTTAACACCAACCTTCATGCAAGAGTTGTTAGATCTGCAATTACATTTTGGATCGGCAACCTGATTATTCGTGATGCAAACTTTTGCACTTATTGGCTTGATTAAATAGTTTGTTTCTTCAAGATTAACTTCTTCCCAAAGTTTTTTACAAACATCTGAGTTCGATCTATTTGTGTTCTTCTGGTTTTCGGGAGTGTAGCAGAAGCAATCAGGTTTGGCGGGGTCCTCCCTATCCTCAGACTTGCAAGTATTAAGAGTCCCTGTCGCAGAGTTGAATTCTTCTTTCATTTTTCTTAAGAGTGCGGCCCTCTCGGTCGAGGCTTCGGCCTGTTTTTTTGCGTGTCCATACATAACCATTGTCCATCCTGCCATCAGGCCGCTGAGTATTAGTCTTGAACTGGGATGAACAAGCTTGCCCTTAAATACCTTGCGCATTGCGAGCCCGGCTGCGCCTCCGGCCAGGGCCCCTATACCAAGGCCCATCCAGTTGACGCCTTTTGCCTCTTCATCCTTGTATGCTTTGGCCGCATTAGTGTCTACGGCATACGCACTGGATAGTGGTGATAGACCTGAGATCACACTTAATGAAAGCTCCTTAAATAAGTCAAAAGAGGATTTGTCGTCGATAGTCATATCTCGGAAAGCATTCTTTATTTTCATATAATAATCCAAAGAGGGAGATGAATCCTTCTGACTTATCGCCTCTTTGTTAACAATAAATGAAACAATATCTTTGGAGTTTTTTAGGTTTTCATGAAATTTATGATCAAGAAAATTTTCGAATCCGTTATTGACGTAATATTCAAAAATGCTTTCCCTCTTCTTTTGGAATACATTTGCTTGTGGAAGTAAATCAACAGAAATCTCGCCTTCACCAGTAGGTAGTTCAGGCGATGTACCAGGTGTCACAGGAGCGGGAGCGTTGGGTGTTGGTAAATCTATTACACCATTTGCTTCTGGTGCTGCTTCTAGTGCTGGTGCTGGTGCTGGTTTTTCAGCAGCTGGTCCACAAATATTTCCGGGGTTAGCATGGTTAATTAATTCCAACCCCGCCATGATTGCAGAAGCTGAAAAAGCAAGTCCCGCAACCATGTAAAATTTTTGCTTAAGTGTCGCAGCTGTTGCCAGAGATTCCTCGGCCTGAGCAAGCATTTCAAATGACTGACCTTGGGCCTCTGTGCTTGTTTCACGCTCCTTATCTTTATTTCCATTTGCTTCAACCGGATTAACTACTTTTCCCCATTCTTGTTTAATCTTTTTTAAGCGACCAGCATGTTGGAGGTTGGCCAGATTGTCTCCGATAATAAAAGCCGCTGAACCGGCCACCATGGACCAAAAGGAAGGAGATGCACATTTTGAGGTACTCTTTGATGTTCCTAAAAGGGCCACAGTGAGAGGCCCGGCTACCGCCAGAGCATTGCCAACTGTGCTCATCATCTGTTTATTCTCAACTCTCTCAGGTATCGCGCCTTCTGCTATTTTTTTCTGAGTAAAATCCTGAGCATTTTGCTTATGACATTCATTATTAGTACCGCATTGGTTGGCCGCATTCATGACCTGGGTCGTTTCCTTATTTGTGAGGCACCTATTAAGCGCAGTATCAAAACTAAATCCGGCAGGGCAGGTCTGGGCGATGGCAGGTAGAACGATGACTCCTTGATTTATTGGGATCAGGATTAATTCGAAACAAATCATGAGTGATATGAATTTTAAAAAGATCCTCATAGAACCTCGTTAGCGTTTAAAGTACTTAACTCATTATAGAGGCGATTCCCCTTTGACCCTATGGCGAAGAGTTTTCCCATGAAGGGCCATGGCGAAACCTCTTGGTTTTTTTTGATTAAAATCAATACCTTGGAACACTTGAAAGGGAATAGGCTAACCACCTCATTTTCGCTACAATGTTGACTTTAAAAGTTGGCAAAATGGTTAAGTTTTTCATTGTCTCATTTTTAATTCCCCTTAGGCTTTGGTCATTTGAACTCAAGGTCGGAGACGTTCTACTCCAGCCTCTTGACTGCTGGTCCTGCTCCTTGATTGAGGCCCAGGAAAATTCTGTTTATTCCCACATGGGTGTGATCCTAGAAACACATCCCACTGTTCTCGTTGCAGAGGCCCTAGGTTCAGTTCGAATACGTGATCTCTCTGAGTTCAATGCCAGGACCTCAAAACGGGAATCAGTCTTGGTGCTAAGACTCCAGGACCGTCAAGGTGTGGATTATTTGCAGGATCAAAAATTTGCTTTTCAGAAACTCTTTAAATCTCAATTTGAAAATTTAAAATATGATCAGGATTTTTTATGGGATAATTATGACGAAAAAGGAAATGAAAAACTTTACTGTTCAGAAATGGTGACTAAATTATTGAACAAATTTCTTGGGGTTCAGATTCCTAGAAAGCACATGATGTTTGACATTAATCGGGAGCAGTGGATCCTTTTTTTCAAGGGCCTTCCTCCTGATGGACATGAGGGAAATTCACCGGCGACTTTTGAAAAATCTAATCTGTTTTTTCAAGTTGGATACCTATGAACATATGGATTGAAAAAATACATCTCGATCTAAAAGTAAATTGGAAGCTTTCAAGAAATCAAACGACTTTTAAAGAGAATTTTATTATTCATCTTGAAAGTTCAGAA
This sequence comes from Bacteriovoracales bacterium, assembly GCA_964203555.1. Classification (GTDB taxonomy): domain Bacteria; phylum Bdellovibrionota; class Bacteriovoracia; order Bacteriovoracales; family Bacteriovoracaceae; genus Peredibacter. Next base: position 11,055 of record CAXNNO010000021.1, on the reverse strand, counting down.
GGTCATTTTCGATCTGAAATCGCTCCCAATATCCGCTATGGAGAAACACTCGATAACATAAAGGAAGAATTTGATTCCTGGCCCTATAAGAATCATCTTCAAGAAATCCTCACTCAGAGTGATCTTAGTAAAAGTCTCTCCTCCATAAAGTTGCATTCTTTGCGTTTTGGTCTGGAGTCTGTGTTTTTGTCCTACTTTGCTTCCAGGCTAAATCTGACTCTGACGGATTACTTACATTTACCACCCGTAGCATCCGTCGCAACTTCATTTTCGATGCCCATTATGCCGATCAATGAGATTGCTGATTATCTCCGACCGCTAAGTCGTTTCGACGCCCTTAAAATAAAAGTTGACGCAGCTTCTGGAAAAGAAATGCTTCTGGAAATTAAAAAACACACAAATGCAAAACTAAGAGTGGATGCCAACGAGGCCTGGAGTGATCTTGATGATTTTCTAAAATTCGAAAATTCACTTAAGGGAATGAATATTGAACTCATCGAGCAGCCTTTCCCATCAAAGATGATCGAGGAATATAAAGAACTCAAAAAAAGAACTGAGTATAAACTTCTTGCTGATGAATCGATTGAAGATGTCGGGGATTTCAATGAACTTGCAACCCAATTCCATGCTGTTAATATCAAATTAATGAAAACCGGTTCTCTTCTTAAGGCGAAAGAATTTCTAGTTGAGGCAAAAAAACATAATCTTGAGGCGATGATGGGTTGTATGATTGAAACGACTATCGGAATTTCTTATGGAATGCTGTTTAGTGGTATGGTTGAGTATGTAGATCTGGACGGATTTCTCTTAATTAATGACGAACCCTTCCGCCTCGTAAAAGAAGCAGAAGGGAAACTTAATATCGTTTAGTGAGCATCAGTTCCGTGGGCACCGTGAGCATGTCCATGAGTCATTTCTTCTTGAGTCGCAGCTCGCATGGCAATAATTTCTACGTCAAAAAACAAATCTTTTCCTGCCATTGGATGATTGCCATCAACCGTGACTTCATCATTATCAATTGACATAATTGTAAATACTGGTGAGTTATGATCATTGTTGACTTGAAATTGATCACCAATTTGTACGTCCGCATCTGGAGGAAATTGAGTTCGCTTGACCTTGACAACAAGCTCAGGGTTAACGTCCCCATAAGCGTCAGAAGCCTTGACCTCAATTTTACGCTTATCTCCAAGATTCAGAAGACTAATAACGCGCTCAAGACCCGGAATGATTTGTTTTGTACCTTCGAGAAAATAAAGCGGTTCTTCACCCACCGATGAATCTAAGGTAACGCCAGCAGTGTCTGTGAGGGTGTAATGGAAGCCAATAACTCGTTTCATGTAAAAACTCCAAATTTTTGGGTCAGCTAATTTTTCTGACAATTGATATACATAATTCCTTATTTTTTATTTTCATTTCTATCTCGGAAACAGTGAGTTTGGCAAATACGTCTGCCATCGTTTTAAAGGTTTCTTCCGATGTCTCAAATCTTTTATGGAGTGGAATATCAATCTCAAATATTTCGGTCAGCTCTAACCAGAACTTATCTTCAACCGCTGCTACGGCCACGTAGTTGCCATCATTTGTACGATATAATGAATAGCACGGGTAGGCTCCATTATGCAGAAATCTTGTCTTCTTTTGATCCCTCAAATTTTCGGACCAAAAGGGACTAAAAATATCATTCGTCGTATCGTAAAGGTAACTTACTGATTTAACGAATTCATTTTTTGTCCTTGATTCGATGATATTGGCCAGTAGTTGTGTCGCTACCTGCTGGCCAAAGGCAATGCCTGCAATCGGCAAAAAAGGAGGGGCAACAACAGGGTCAGTTTCCTGGGCTACGTGAAGGGAAAGAAATCCACTCATGGCCAGTGCATTCAGATCATGCATGGCCTTATTCTTCTGAGAGGAAGCTTCAAGTTCGACCACGGCCAATTTTAAATGTTTTAATTCGTCGTCATTTAATCCAAGTGTCGTTTTTAACTTGGGCCCAATGGAAAGCATTAGTCCCTGCGCCTCTTTGAGAATTTTGATTATTTCATCTTTAGAATTTGGATCTTTAAAATCGAGTCGAATAATCTCTTTTTTCGCGTTAAGTTCCTTGTACCAATCCTCAAAACTTCGATCAAATTCTGAGAACATGCCGGATAAAAAAGGATCTTTGTGGTTAATGTCCTCAATTTTAACGACCTCGGCCCCCAAATCGGCCAGGATCTTTCCGGCCAAAGGGCCTGGTAATCTATGGGTAAAGTCGACTATCTTGATACCATTAAGCATTTGTATTTTCTCTCGTATTAAAAATGTCCTGAAACTTTTCAAACCCAATCCCGCTCGCCTCGCAAGAATTGATCGTACAGATCTGGTAAGAGCTATCTTTTTTATCATGATAGTCCATGACAAATCTTGAAAAAAAGTGCGACCTCATTTCTAAAAACTCAGATTTCTCCAGCCACTCGATGGGGACTTCAACTTTTCTAAAGATATTCGACGGGTAGGTTAGCGCCCTGAGACCCTCCCCATGTCCCATCGGATTGGTTAGCACAAACTGAGAAAACTCAACATATTTATCTTTAAAAATAACGGACGGGGAAAGTTCAGCGTTAAAGACACTCATTCTATTTAAAAGTTGAACCAGGAGCATGGCCGATGATCGATAAGACTGATCGTAAAGGGGAGACGGTAAATTTTCGATTCCTTGGGTGCAGGAAGAAAACGCACTAATAAAGATGTCACCATCGTGTAAGAAGTTTTTCAAGATAAAATCAACTGCTTCTAGCGAGTTTTTTTTGAAAGTCTCGTTTCCCGTCACTTCATAAAGCCGCAATTGAGCGTCAGCGAAATTGACGTAATCCTCCAAATATAGGGCCTTATTTTCGACAGAATTTGAATGTCTAAGAATATGCTTTCCGGACTCATCTGTTTTGATAAATACCTGCAAGCATCCTTCTACTGTAAGTTTTATTATTTCAAATGCTTCATTCTGTATTGTCTGAATAGGGCAATATTGTACAACATCGGATAGAGCGGAGAGAACCATGTAGTTCCAGCCTGATATGGCCTTCCTGTCAGTTGCCGGAGGCATCCGCATTTTTCGGTGTTCCAGCAATCTTCTGCGAATATCCCGCACCTCCTGCCAACCGTCTTGGGTGTAAAATTCTGATTTCTTTTCGTGATTTAAAGAAATCACATTGAGCTTATGCTCAAAATTGCCCTCTTCCGTAATATTAAACCATTCGAGATATTTCTCGATTTTACCTTTTTGTTCTGGTGAAGCATCTTCAAAACTTGCGGCGAATTCTTCTTTGGAAAAAGTGAAGTACAGACCTTCAACTCCCTCAGAATCCGCATCTTGAGCACTGAAAAAATAATTTTCATCAGCAATCATTTCAGATTTTAGATAGTCAAGAGTTTGAAGAATACTATCAAACACAACTGGAGACGGATAAAATTGACTCAGTTTTGAAAGAACTTTCAACAGTCCCGCCTGGTCGTAGAGCATCTTTTCAAAATGTGGCACTAGAAACTTGTCATCAGTTGAATAACGATGAATGCCCCCTTTCACATGGTCATATAGCCCACCCATCAACATTTTTTCTATAGTTTCGACAATATGCTGACCTTGATCCTGAGGTATCATTCCTTCAAGGATTTGTTCACATGCCCATTCATAAAAAGAGAAATGTGGAAATTTGGGAGCTTTTCCATACCCACCATTTTGTGGATCAGCGTAGACTTTGAGAGCATTCAAAATGGCAGAAGGAGCAGGAAAGTGGTCTTTAAACTCAACCCGTTTTTCTACTTTAAGAGGCTTTTTGATTTCTTCAGTTAAGCTACGGCCTCCCTCAAGTAACTGTTCAGGACTTGATTTCCACGCTTCGCTTATTTGCGTTAAAACATCCATGAATGAGGGAACTCCCTCTCGTCTATTTTTGGCAAAGTACGTTCCAGCAAAAAAAGGCTTTCCTTCAGGAGTTAGAAACACATTCAAGGGCCATCCTCCGCGGCCATTCATTATGGTACAGGCGGTCTGATAATAATGATCAAGGTCGGGATATTCCTCCCTATCAATTTTTATGGAATAGAAATGATCATTAAGAAATCGAGCCGTTTCTGCGTCCTCAAAAGATTCATGGGCCATGACATGGCACCAATGACAGGAGGAATATCCAATTGATAAGAAGATGAGTTTATTTTCGCTTTTAGCAGTTTCAAGAACTTGCTGACCGTACGAGTTCCAGTTGATAGGATTTTCAGCATGTTGCCTAAGGTAAAGGGATTTTTCCAAGTGCAATTTATTTTCAGACATAAAACCTCGAAATTTGGTGAGAATAGAGTCGATGGTAAGATCTAGTGCTATTAATCTTCAATGAGTTATCTAAGCTTGGTCAAGGGAATTTGCTTTTTGGGCCGGGGTTAGATATAAGCGAGGAAGTATGGAAAAAACGACCGGAGAAGCTAGGGTTTCAAAGACTCTAGGCGTCTCGGCGGAGGATAGGCCAAAGAAACACAAATTAGGCCTTTTCTTCTCCAATTACAACATTCCTCTCCTCTCATTATTGCTGTTTCTTGCATTCGCACTGCGTGCGCTGTACCCGGAAACATTCAGTTTTGGCATGAAACGACACAAAAGCTATCGTTTTAAAAATGACAATCTTGGTTTTTTTATAGGTGATACCAGCTTTTTTATGAATAATTCATATGATGAAGCTGAGGCCCGTATTGTGGAGTTATTTCCCCCAACGCTTCAGAAAAAAGTGAAAAGAGTGATCAGGCCAGTCTTGGTCTTGTGTGAGAAACACCAATTAGATCCTTTCTGGGTCCTGTCTGTTATGTGGACCGAATCTCATTTTAAACATGAATCAACCTCCCGGAAGGGTGCCAGAGGTTTGATGCAACTCATGCCTCAGACTTACGTGGAAACTCTCTCTGAAATGAAGTCGAAGGGCATATTTCTTGAATCGGATCGTGGTGAAGACTATCTACGCTATCAGTACGAACAATCTTTTTACATACTGGGTTATTCGCCTCTTATTTCAAAACTTCGAAATCTGGAAGTCGGAATCTTCTATTTAAAAGGTCTTTTGCAAACTTTTAATTATAATCATCACTATGCTACCATTGCCTACAACATGGGCCCCTACTGGATTCGAAGCCAATTGAAAAACAATCTTCCCGTTGGTAAAAAAAACAATTATCTTAATAAAGTTCTTCGAAATTATTATCACATTACAAAAACACTGAGCCAGAATTCAAATGTCACATTCATCCCGAGAATCTGATCTCGCGCAAATCAGAGAGGCCTTGGCCCAATTAAATTCTGAGTTATTCCTGACCATCTCTGAGAGGAGAAATCTCACGATCAAGATTCAGGAGTTTAAACCTTCTGCCGGTCGCTACTCTCACTATGATCCAGAAAGAGAGAGAGAGATATTTTATCTCTTTAGTGCTCAACTCAAGGGCTTGACCATTAAGGAAGTTCTTGCTTTTTCCCTGATCATGGAGGACCAGGCGATGGCCATGGCGCCAGGCTCCTATCCTGCCTGGTCAACCTATTCCCATCTTTTAAATCCTGCCCGCGAAATTTTCGAAATGGTCAATCCGTTGCTTTTGAAAATAGTTCGCCCGGAATTTTTTAATCGCCTGACCTTCTCCCATGAATTTGGATTTTTAAAAGACTTCTGATTGCCGGAATGAATCCAGATCTTTATTATTTAGCTTCATGAAAAAAGATCAAGTTATCGCTTTAGATGGTCCTTCGGGAAGTGGTAAATCCACCGTTGCAAAAATGATTGCCCAGAAATTGGGTCTGATTTATATTGACACTGGCGCTATGTTTAGGGCGGTTGCTTACGCTCTGATTCACACAGGAATCGATTTTACCAAACCGATACTCGATAAATCTGAAGAAGAGACAATTCATCGATTTTTTCAAGAGCATAGGTTTCAATTTGCACCAGGTCCTGGAGTGTTGATCCAGTTGGATAATCTGAATTTAACAGACGTCATCCGTGAGCACCACGTTTCCAAGCTAGCATCCCAGACTTCTAAGCACAAAGTCGTTAGGGATTTTCTAAAAAACTGGCAAAGGGACATAGTCAAAGACCGTCCGGCCCTTTTAGATGGCCGTGATCTTGGAACAGTCATTTTTCCCAATGCCCTTCTTAAAGTATTTCTAACGGCTTCTCCAGATGAAAGGGCGTCCCGACGTCTTGGAGAACTCAAAGAACGTGGTCAGTCCACAATAGATTATGAGACCATTTTAAGGGATATTAAAGAAAGAGATCATGAAGATATGAACCGAGATATTGCACCTCTCAAAAAGGCACCCGATAGTATAGAACTTGATTCAACCGGCAAATCTATTACTCAAATTATTGATGAAATCATAGATTCCTGGAACAAGAAAAAGGCAATTTTATGAAACTCGCTCCTGATAAGTTTGAAAAAATAATTTATAATTTCCAGTCACTAAAACCGATCCTTGTCGTAGGCGATTTAGGAGTTGATAAGTACACCTACGGGGAGGTCAAAAGAATTTCTCCCGAAGCACCTGTTCCTATTCTTGAAGTTCTTAAAGAATGGAATAAACTTGGTCTTGCTGCGAACGTGTCTGATAATCTTCAAAGCCTTGAAGTTCCTTCCACTCTTTGTGGAGTGATCGGAGATGATTTAAAAGCAAATCTGGTCGAAAACCTTCTCGAGGAGAGAGGTTTAAAGACTTGGGGACTCATAAGGGACTCATCAAGACACACGACTTATAAAGAAAGAGTGACAACTGCGACTCAACAAATCTGCAGAGTTGATTACGAAACAAAGGATTCTATCTCTGAACAGATATTAAAAAGAATTCAATCCAGAATAGAGGAATTTGCGACTTCCCACTCTGGCGTTGTCATTGAAGATTACGGTAAAGGACTTTTTAGTGAGTCTTTGTGCCAAAAAATAATCAAAGATTTTAAACAAAGAGATCTCCTGGTTGCGGTTGATCCCTCCAGATCGACACCTCCCATTTGGTATAAAGGAGCAACACTCCTCAAACCCAATAAGATTGAGTCACATATAATGGTTGAAGCTCTGGGGCACTTTAAAGAAAAGAAACTGGAAATTATCGCCGAAATCTTGGTTGATAAACTTCAACTTGAGAAAATTATCATCACTCTTGGCGCTGATGGCATGGCCATGTTAGACACTAAGCTTGATGGAATTCTCAAAATCATTCCCACTGCTGCCAATGAAGTTTTTGATGTTTCGGGAGCTGGGGACACGGCCATTGCGGCAATAACTTCGGCACTTCTTTCTGGTGCATCTCTCGAAGAGGCGGCCTGGATTGGCAACTGTGCCGCCGGAGTTGTCGTGAGAAAGCGTGGAACCGCTCTTTGCTCAAAAGAGGAATTAAGAGACTACTACCTTAATCTTTCAAAGCTCATTCATTAATGCTTGAAACTGAAAAACCTGGCAAAGGTCTTCTCTTTGGAAGTTTTTTGTTTCGCACTGATTTATTTTCCCAAAATGAACTTGTTCAATTCTGGGAAAATAAATTCGGATCTTCTTTTATATTTCTTCCCCAAAACAATCCACTCACTGAATACTACGCCGGAGAAATGGGCAGTAACCTTTCGAGATTTTTTTGCCTTACGAGTACTACTTTTTCTAGAGAATTTCTGCTTACGACAAAGCTCCAGTCTATGGGCTGGGAAAAGATGTGGGCACAAGATTCACAAAGAAGAGTCAATGTGGATGTTGGGCTTCTTTCACTTGAAAACTTTGTTCTGGCCACGACAAAGAATTATTCTCATCGAATTTATATAGGGCAAAATATTTTTGCAGATTTGACCTACATCTATAATCAACGAGAACTCCAATGCCTTCCATGGACCTACCCCGACTATGCGGATGATGAGAAAAAAAATTTCTTTCTATGGGGCCGTGCATTTCTTCTTCAAAAAAAAGACACATAGCACAGGGCGCCAAGATACTCTTCCTTTTCAATCAAAAACCTTGTTGGTAACCTTTTTTCAGAAACTTACCAAAGGAAAGCCATGCAAGTGTTAGAGTCACTGCTTAATGATTTTAATAATGATTTAAAGGACATTCAAAAGATGGCCGACCTTCTCAATCTTAAATCCAGGTATATTGGGAAACAGGGGCCACTTGCGGACGTCATGAAAAATCTTAAGGATGCCACTCCTGAAGAAAAGAGAACGATAGGTTCTAAGGCCAATGATCTAAAAAACAAGATTGAGTCCCTTATTGTATCCAAAATGCAGGAAATAGAGATCAATGATATCAACGAAAGTTTAACCAAAGATAAAATTGACATTTCCGTCACGGATTCAATTCTCAATAAGGGGCTTCAGGCCTCGGGTTATCATCCAGTAACAATAGTTCAGCAGGAAATAGAAGATATCTTTATATCGATGGGGTTTGAGGTCCTTGATGGCCCTCACATTGAGGACGAGTATCATAACTTTGAGGCCCTCAATATTCCGGAAACCCATCCGGCCAGAGATATGCAGGATACTTTTTGGTTCTCTGATAAAAAGCACCTGCTGCGCACCCATACTTCTACTATTCAAATTAGAGGAATGAAGGCAAGAAAGCCTCCTTTTCGTTTCGTAGGGCCAGGAAAAGTTTTTCGATGTGAACGAACAGACGCTTCTCATGAAATGGTTTTTCACCAGATTGAGGGGGTCATGGTTGGTGAAGACGTGTCTGTTGGAAATCTTATTTATTTTATGAAGACCCTTCTGAGTGAAATTTTCAAGAAGGAAGTTGAAATTCGCCTAAGACCGGGATTTTTTCCATTTGTAGAACCAGGATTTGAGCTCGATATCAAATGCCTGATCTGTCTCGGTAAAGGGTGCTCCGTTTGTAAACATGTTGGTTGGGTAGAACTCCTTCCCTGTGGAATGGTCCATCCCAATGTCCTTCAGGCGGGCGGCATTGATAGCGAAAAATATAACGGGTTTGCTTTCGGCCTAGGTCTGGATCGACTCGTCATGATGAAGTATGGGATCGATGACATTCGCCATCTTCATTCTGCTGATCTTCGTTTTAACTCACAATTTAAATCATTCTAGGAAAAAATATGCTCATTTCTCTAAATTGGATAAAAGATTTCGTTGATATCCCTGATCTGTCCCCTAAGGAAATTGGATCCCTTTTCACCCTGACCACCGCCGAAGTCGAGGACATCATAATTAAGGGTGAAGCTCTCGGAACCATCCTTTGCGTGGAAATTAAATCCTTAAGGCCTCATCCGGATTCTGATAAACTGAATCTTGTTACCTTCGATTATGGTCAAGGTTTATTGAAAGAAGTTGTTTGTGGTGCTCCCAATGTCAGGACAGGACTAAAAGTTCCGTATGCCCCAATTGGAACAACGCTACCCAACGGTATGACTCTGGAGCCAAAAAAAATTCGGGGAATTCTATCTGATGGAATGCTTTGTTCTGAAGTTGAACTTGGTCTTGGAGAGGGGAAGTCCGGGCTTATGGAACTTGAATCAGATGTTATTCCGGGTACCCCTCTGACTCGCTACTTAAAGATTGAGTCGGATGTGATTTTGGATGTCGATAATAAGTCCCTCACTCACAGACCTGACCTTTGGGGGTATTTCGGGTTGGCACGCGAATTCGCAGCTTCTCATAAAAAACCTCTAAGAAAAAAATTCGATAGAAACTGGGAAGTTGGTATTGAGGCCGCATTCAATAACATTGAAGCTCCCATAAAAATTGAGGTTTCAGAAGATTCCTCCTGCCTCGCCTATTTTGGTCTCTCTCTAGATATTCCCACTATGGGGAAAACCCCTGATCTCATAAAAAACCGACTGGAGTCTGCCGGGCTTCGGTCGATAAATCTCATCGTTGATATTTCTAATTATGTGATGGTTGAACTAGGCATTCCGAATCATATTTTCGACAGACTAAAAATTTCCGAAAAAAAAGTCGTCATTAAAAGAGCAGGACAGGAAGTAAAATTCAAAACCCTTGATGATCAGCTCAGAGACTTGATTCCAACTGATACAGTCATATGTGACCTGGATAGACCACTTGTTATTGCTGGTCTCATGGGAGGAATCGGAAGCGGAGTGACTCAGGTTACCACTAAACTATTTATTGAGGTCGCCAATTGGGATGCTTCAGAGGTTCGCAAAACATCCGTACGTTTGGGCCTTCGCACTGATTCTTCTCAGAGATACGAAAAAACACTCGACAGTAACCAATGCTATAAATCACTTCTTCGCCTTGTAGAAATGATTTCAGAACTATGTCCAGGCGCCTCTGTTAATGGATCTCCAGTTAAGTATATTCGTGAGGAAAAACTAGCAAAACCTGTGACTCTTTCCATATCCCATGAACAGATCGTTAAAAATCTGGGAATGAATATTTCTCAGGAAGCCATCATTGATATTTTCGAGCGTTTAGATTTTAAGGTGGAAAAAGAGAACGGACATTTTAAAGTCATCGTCCCAACTTATCGGACAACAAAAGATATCAGCGTTAAGGCCGATTTGATTGAAGAAATTGGGCGAATGATTGGTTATGACAACATCACTCCCGTATCACCAATGTTGCCGGTAAAACCTGTCAGGCTATCTGTTTTGAAGCAATTTCATAGAAAAATTCAAGACTTCATCGTTGTTCATGGAAAAGCTTTGCAGGTCATGACATATCCATTGGTGGGAAAAGAATTACTTCACAAATCTTTGTGGCCAAACCTCAACGATCAACTAGAACTTATTAATGCTCTATCAGTTGAGCAGGATCGAATGCGGCCATCCCTTATACCCTCAGCAATTGAAATGGCCTTTCATAATCACAAAAACTTTGATGAGTTTTCTTTTTTTGAACTCGGAAGAAGCTACCTCGGCTACGAAAACGAAAGAAGTCAGTTGCTGATAGGAATGTATTCAAGGGAAAAGAGTCGTTTCATTGAGGTTGAAAATTTGACAGAGAAGCTTCTTTCTTTTCTAAACGTCAATTTTAACTTCTCTCCAAAAAATCAAAAGTTTCCAAATCCTTTCGTGCCTTATGATTGGAGCGGGACCCA
>CAXNNO010000020.1:0-15238 GCA_964203555.1 Bacteriovoracales bacterium | reverse complement strand
CCTTACGATTTTAAAGATGAAGGCATTGTTATAACAGTCTACTAAGGATGAAATATGAAAACAAAAACTGAAGTTTTTGAATTCGATGAAAAAGAGCATGATCAAAAGATTGAAAGCGGAAAGATTAAACCGATCCACTTGCCCAAAATTGATTCTTTATCAGATGTTGTTAAGTATCAATTTTGTTCCGAGATAATTGCTTTGAAAAAAGAACAAAAGCTGCAGCAAATTGATATTGCTAAAATGATTAATGTTAATAAATCAGAAGTTAGTAAGTTGTTCTCTTATGAACTTTCAAAATTCTCCCAGGAAAGATTAATGCATTTTGTGGAAGTCTTAATTGCTAATGGGGCCAAGATCGATCTTGATAAGGTTTGGGAGAAAATTAAAATCCAATCCAGCAAGCTACAAAAGAAGCTTAAGAAAAATAAAGTCCGAGCAATTGAAGCCAGAGCTTAATTATCATGGACCTAATTATAAGTATCTCGCCGTAAGATTTGTCGATCTTCATTACAAAATCAAATCAGTTAAAGAGCTCTTAAGTGGCCGCCAAGATTTTATTCATTGGTGCGAGAGTTCAAATAGGAATAAGGTCATTATTCGTTTTGTTTAGAATTTAGCCACTTTCAACAACTCTTCACATACTTTTCTAACCTCTTCGTTTGTAAGTTCAGCATACATTGGAAGAGAAAGTATTCTTTCTGCGGCCTTCTCTGTCACAGGAAAATCACCTTTTTTATATTCAAGGTGCTTCAGGGCCGGCTGTAAATGAAGAGGTATTGGGTAATGGACTCCACAACCGATATCAAGCTTTTTAAAATGCTCCATCACTTCATCACGGTTAGAAACTTCCACAAGATAGATGTGATACACACATTTAGCATTCGGTTTAACTGTGATTGTTTTTACATTTCGGGGTTTAAGGATCGATTCATAAGTTTGGGCGAGGTCACGGCGACTCTCCGTCCATTTATTGATGTACTTAAGTTTTACATCAAGCACAGCGGCCTGAATGCCATCCATGCGGAAGTTACCAGCACAAAAATCGTGTTCATATTTTTTTGTACGGCCGTGGTTAACATGCATCGCAGTTAACTGATGAAGTTTTTCATCTTGAACTGTGATGGCCCCAGCATCTCCGTAGGCCCCAAGATTTTTTCCAGGATAAAAACTGAACGTCCCCATATCTCCAAAAGTTCCCGCACCTTTTCCATTCCATGTTGCAAGATGGGCCTGAGCGCAGTCTTCCACCACATGAAGTTTATGTTTATGGGCAACCTTCATTAATGCATCCATATCAACAGGGTTTCCATAAAGATGCACAGGAATGATCGCTTTTGTTTTAAAGGTAATCTTCTTTTCAATTTGAGAAACATCAATACTGTAAGTGTCTGCTTCGCAATCAACAAAGACAACTTTTGCTCCGACCTCAGCGATGGCCTCGGGGGTGGCAAAAAATGAGTTTGCAACTGTGATGACTTCGTCCCCTGGGCCTACGTTAAGAGCTCTGAGTGCCACAGTGATAGCAGATGTGCCATTGGCACAGCCAACAGTGAACTTCGAGCCTTGAGCCGTGGAGAAGTTCTTAGAGAATTTTTCAACTGATTTGCCGTGAATGAAATCTTTAGTTTCTAGGATACCGTCAATAGCACTGCGAACTTCAGACTTAATGGCCTGGTACTGAGCATCGAGATCTACAAAGTGAATAGTCATAAATTTTCCTTAATATGGAAGTTCTGTTTTCTTCTTTAAAAATTTGGCAGGATTACCCGCAACGACATGTCCAGCTTCCACATTTTTTGTGACTACTGAACCAGCTCCAACGATAGCATCTTTTCCGATGTGGACACCTGGAAGCAAAGTTGAGTTAGCGCCCACGATAGCATTCTCATGCAAAGTTGGCCCAGCGAGCTCATCTTTTACGTTTTTTGATTTGGGATAAGGAGCATTCGTAAATACGACATTAGGTCCAACCCATGAGTTCTTTTTAAGAGTTGAGTATTCTGGAATGAAAACTTGAGTGTGAATTCTCACACCTTCCTCAATTTTCACATGATGCTCAACCACTGAGAGTGTACCTACTGAAACATTATCAGCAATCTCATTAAGCTCACGGATGTTTGCCTTGTTTCCTGTTTGAAAATTTTGACCAATTTTATTTCCAGCGTAGATCACTGTATGGGAGCGGATGACTGAATTGTCACCTATTACGGTTTCTAGTTCGCCGGCGACGACACCTTTTGGTGGGACACCAATGATGCAAAAGTCTTCAATAACGACATTTTTTCCAAGTTTAACGTTTGAATAGATCTTAGCGGTCTCAGCGATCATGTTTTCAGACCTAGGCGGCATTGCTTAGGAGAAAATCTCACTTGAACTTCTTTGCCGGTTTCGATTGATTCGTAAATGGCGGTTACAAGCTCTAGAGACTTACGTCCTTCAAGACCCTGGACTAACGCGTTTCTACCAGTTTTAAGAGCATTCACCACATCATTTAAATATTCAGTATGTCCAAATCCATAAACATTTGGAGGATTCACCTTATGAGTCTCAATAACCTTTTTATCAGCTTCAGTGGCATCAATAAAATTCCAAATCTTCATTTCATTAACTGCAAACCCACCAATTTCAACAGTTCCTTTCTCTCCTAAGATCGAAATTGAACCTTCTAAATCTTTTGGACGAGTTGCTGTCGTGGCTTCAATCACACCTAGAGCTCCATTCTTAAATTTAAGAACAACCACTCCTGTGTCTTCAGCCTCAATATTCACCAGTGCACGAGTCGATTTAGCAAAAACGGATTCAACATCTCCCATCATCCAGTTAAGAAGATCGACATGATGAATGGCCTGATTGGCAAAAACTCCACCATCATGCTGCCAAGTTCCTCTCCAAGGATCCTGATCGTAATAGGCCTGAGTCCGGCACCAACGAACACGAACAGTACCAAGAACTAGCTTTCCGAAGCGTCCTTCTTCAAGGGCTTCCCGCATTTTTTTTACTGGAAGATTAAAGCGGTTTTGTTTTACGACGAACAAACGGGCACCATTTTTATCACAGGCCTCGATCATACGATCAGCATCTTCAAGAGTTAGTGCCATGGGTTTTTCAACCACGATAGGCTTAGAGTATCTACTCATTTGAACTGTATGTTCAGCATGATCACCAGATGGGGTAAGGATGCTTAAGACATCAATCTTATCTCCCATCTCTTTCATCATCTTATGCATATCTGTGAAATAGGGAACTTTATATTTTTCACCAAACGCTTTCGCTCGATCGGATTTATTGTCACAGACGGCAACTAATGAGCCTTCCTTGACTAAACCCTCAGTAAGATTCCCAGCATGTTTTGGCGCAATGCGACCACAACCAATAATTGCAAAACGAAGCATATCTTTCCTTTGAAATCGACTTTGACATAGTATAGAAGATTCGAAAAACTGACAATAAATGAAGATCCTCTATTTCACGCCTTATTTCCTCCCATTGCCAGAAGCGGCCGCTGTTCGAAGCTATTGGTTCGTTCAAACGCTAAAAGAAGCGCAGCACGACATAGAATTGATCACTAATGAACAACTGCGCTGTAAACTGGCCACAAATAAAGACCATGCTCTTATGCGTCTGGTGAAGGAAAACACTGCTGGAATTGAGCTTTTTATCCGTATTTTTAGAAGTAACAAAGATCTTTATGTCCTCTCTTCCCCACCCTTTTTTACTGTGGTTTGGGGGGCCCTGGCCTGTATTTTACGAGGCTCAAAATACATTTTGGATGTGAGAGATCTCTACCCTGAAGTGTTTTTTGAAACAAAACTCATTCGAGAAAATTCGTTACTCGGGAAATTAGCAAAGTCAGTTACGGCCTTTATTTACCGACGCTCCCACCACATCATCTCAGTGACTCATGGTCTTATAAACGAAATTAAAAAGTATGGCCCTGAACATGTGCATCTCATGATGAATGGCTACGACTCTTCAATATTTTTCAGAGGAAATAAAACTGAAAAGTTTCCTGATTTCACTCTGGTTTTTCATGGAAACTTAGGAAAAGTTCAGAATATTGAGACACTCTTAAAATTATCAGATGCCCTAAGTCCCTACCCTGAAATAAAAATCAAAGTTGCAGGATCAGGATCAAAAGCTCCTCTTATTGAAGCTGCAAAAAAAAGCAATATCGAATTTCTAGGGAGTGTGCCCTACAATGATATCCCAAAACTCTTGAGAAAATGCCACGTTGGGCTTTCATTTAGAACTGATGATAAAATCGGTAGAGAGGCTTTTCCAGTCAAAGTTTTTGAATACATTGGATCTGGTCTTCCCATCATTCTCGCACCAAAAGGTGAGGCTGGGGATTTGGTTGAAAAAGAAGGTTTTGGAAAACAGTTTGAAAATAATGAAATCTCTCTAATGGTTACTGCGATTCTAAAAATGAAAGAATCAGATCTGGAAATGAAAATTGATCAGAATCTTTCCAGACAACTTAGCTCAAAAAAAATTCTTCGACTTCTGTCTTAGTGAGAAACGCCCTCTCGTTTTAAAACTTTAAGCAAAGTGAGAAAAAGTATCTTGATATCAAAACCAAAAGAAAAATGATCCAGGTAATATTTATCAAAGACAACTTTATCTTCGATTGAAATTTCATCCCTTCCATTAACTTGGGCCCAGCCTGTAATCCCGGGCCTTAGAGTATGCACTTGATGTGAAGTCCTTAAAGCGATCAAATCATCTTGATTAAAAAGAGCGGGTCTTGGTCCCACGATAGACATTCCTCCAGTTAAAACACTCCACAACTGAGGCAACTCATCTAAGCTTGTCTTACGCAAGAAAGAACCCACGGGGGTTAAAAAACTTTCCGAGGACTGTAAAAGATGGGTTGCGACTTGGGGGGTATCCAGTTTCATGGAACGAAATTTTGGCATGAGAAAAATGACATTATTTTTTCCAACTCTCCTTGACCAATAGAGAGCATGACCACGACTAGTAAATCTCACCATTAAAAAGCAGCCAAAAAGAATAGGAGAAAAAATCAAGATTAAGATCAAACTTAAAATGAAATCAAAAGCTCTTTTCATTTTTTTTCTCCGTTAAGATAGGCCTGCGCAGTAACATTTAACTGGGATTCGACAGAATATGGTGGTTTCCAATTAAGAAAATTTTTGGTTTTTTGAATATCCACGACTAAAGAATCATTTAATCGATCGATCATAGATCTTTTGCCGATCAAGGAAAAAAGTAGTTTTAATAGTGTCATGGGAATGGGTATTAAAAAAACGGACTTGCCCAATGCGCTGCCCAGTAAAACTAAAAGATCTTTAGTTGATAAGGCCTTATCATCGCTGACTAAAAAAACTTCATTCCGCGCCTTGGGATGTTTTAAGCAAACAACAATCAGGTCCACTAAATTATCTAACGCCACCATACTTCGCTTGTTCTTAATGAGGCCAAAAGGCAAAGGGATACCTTTATTAAGCCATTTCATCATCTTCTGAAAGTTGGCCTTAACACCTGGACCATAAACCAGAGGTGGACGGATGATCACAACTTCTATGTCATTATTTTTAGAAAACTCTAACAGTTTATTTTCCGCTTCATATTTTGAAATCCCATAAGCATCCTCAGGATGGGGTACTTCGTCTGCTGAGTATGCTTGATCGGTGGTTTTTTCACCATTCACTTTTATTGAACTTAAAAAAATAAATCTTTTGCATCCCGCTCTGTGAGCATCGTTAATGAGCTTCATGGTGCCATCAACATTGATCTTTCTATACTCAGTGATTGGATCAGAGGCCTTATCCTCCATCACATGAACTCGGGCAGCACAATGAACAACGACCTCTACGCCTTGGAGAGCAGTCGACCAATCAGTTTTGGCCGTTAAATCACCTGCCACCACTCGGGAAACAGCTGCAGAAAAGTTCTGCAAATGAGATCTCACAGCAACAACTACTACATAAGCAGCATCTTTTTCTAACTTCTTTGTTATTGCCTGACCAACAAATCCAGTGGCGCCAGTAATTAAAACTTTCAAGCTCGGTCCTTTTTAAGAAACGACAAGATATCATCAGCCATGAGAGACATGATATTTTTCCGAGCATATTTTTTAATAAAATCTTTTCTCGGAGTTTCTTCAAATCTTAGTTTCCGGAAAGCTTCTGCCCCGCCTTTGGCATCACAAGGATGAAAAATAGCGGCGTTTTCAATCTCTTCAGCAAACAGGGCAGCATAACCAGAAAGTCCACCCCAGATAGGCTTTCTCATGAAGGCATATTCAAAAATCTTTGAAGGAAGAACTTTTTTAAAAGCTTCATAATCATTTAGATGTAAAAAGAGCACGTCTGCTTTGAGATACTCTCCCATGAGTTCATCTCTTTTCATGGGCCCCACAAGTTGAACATTATCGGAATTATTGATTTTCAGTTTTTGCTGCAAAAGCTCTAACTTTCCACCAGCACCTATGATTCTAAAATTCACATCATCTTTAAGCAACTGGCCAAGTTCAGGGATAATTAAATGAAGCCCTTGCCCCTCTCCAATATTACCTGCATAAATTACGGTTTTTTTCTTTTTTTTATCTTTGATCATCGTTTCGGGGAACTTCATTTCCATAAACTCATCATCAATACCATTGGTAAAAAAAGAAAATTCTTTATGAGGATATCTCGACCTGAAATACTTCTCAAATCCTTGAGATACCAGATTGATCTTAGCCGCTCTGTTAAACGCTAGCTTTTCAATAAAAGAAAAAATCTTAAATGTAATAAATGAGATTGATGCAGGAAAAACTTCTTTAATTGTATCAGCAAAAATATCTCTGATATCTAAATATAAAGGTGTCATCTTCCAGCGAGAGATAAAAGATCCCAAACAAGCAGTCATTAAACGTGATGAGGTTGCAAAGACAAGATCATATTTTTCATTCTGGATTTTTTTAAAAACTTGAAATACATAACTAAAAAAAGCTCGCGTCTGATCTAACATTCCACTGGCATGGCCCAGGATTGCAAAACGATGAATAGTTACAGGACCATTCTTTTCAAATTCCAAAGCATCGGCACTAAATTGAGAGTATCTATTAGGTAATGTGGTCATGACCACAATCTCTGCCCCTTCAGGAAGTTTATTAACCAGTGAATGCATTAGACTCCCGGTACGGAAAGAGCCAGCACAAAGATCTGGAGGATAATAGAAACTAAGAATTAATATTTTCAATGTTCATCACCATTTGGTTTGCATCGTAAGTGTTTTATTTTTTATTTCCACTTTAAGGCATTTGTTAGGAACAGATCGTCCAAATTCTGGGAACCATTGAGTGTCTTGGATTAAAAATGAAAAGCCACCTTCAAAACTCACATTAAGAATTTTTCCGTTCTTTAATTTCAACTGAACTTCATTCTCGTTTTTATTTAAAATAGTTATTTCAGGATGAAGATAATAATGAGCAACGGCACTCTTTATATAACCAGTTAGAGTATCTACGACTGACAGTTCATGTTCTGAAACTCTCCATTCTCGATGATGATTAATACCTTTATAACCATTATGAGAGCAGAAAACTTTATCATGATGGACCTGAAGTCCTTGAGGCTGGGCCCTTTTGCCAACCCTAAAACCGGCCCAAACATCGGATGAATTTTTATTATTTACGACAACGGTATTGTGGGCCGAAGTGCCACGCTGCCACTCTCTTTGAGTACCTTCTCCATAAAGAGATGTGCCCGAGTTCACAAAAACTCTTTGGCCCTCAAGACTCAGCTCAAAACTAAGCGTATCAGCGTGGGCATGGCCGGGTTGATAAGTAGGACCAACTTCACCAACATCTAAAATGAGCTTATTTGAATTTTTAAGATCAAAAACAATAAATCCACTGTCTTTTAGATGTTCACAAAAAACATCGGTTGTCGGGACTTCTATTCCTAAATATGCAGCGTATTGGTTAACATCTTTTAAACTTGGTCCTCCTCCAATTGAGGCATCATTAAAAAATGAAGTTTGTCCATCGGGATGGGTCATTTTTGAAAGCCAAAAAATCCCTTTTTCTAGAATCCTTTCCCATTCAGTTTTTTTTATCTAAAAGAATTTTTATATTTGAAGTATTGGCCAGTTCAATGAGATCACAAACGTCCCATAAAAGGGTTGCATGATACATGGGAGAGAGTTCAAAATGAGCTCCATCATCTAAAAACTGCTCCTTCATCTCTTCACGAAGAAGTTTTAACCCTTTTTCTAAAAAAACATTTCCTAAAGACCCGTCAAAAAAACTTCCAGCAAAAACCAATGCCTTGGCATTAGCAAACAAGTGATTTCCTAAAATATGAAATTCGAGTTTTTTCTCTAAACTCAAACCTTGCAAGGCAAGGCTTTCGGAAAAATCTTTAGGAACTACCTCTAAGCGTGAAAAGTACTTCACTAAATTTACCATTCTCAAAGAGAGTGTATAAGGCTCCCATCCATTATTTAAAAATGGAGGATTATAGGTAATCCAGTTTTTAACTAATGATGAGTGTAGAGAGGATCTTTCTTCAGATCTTTTAGCGTTCAGATCATCTAAGTAATGAAGATGGTAAAGCCATAATTTTGTTTTTAATGATGAATTCCAGTCTTGAGGGGAGCGCACTTCCCCTTTTTCATTTAGAAAAGTAAACGTCACCTCACCCAGCATGGAAGGATGATGCCATGACGATACGGACCATTTTTTTGGCCAAATTCTTAAACGAGGTGCTTCTGATAGAACAGGTTCTATTTTTACTAAACGGTAATAGATTCGATAAAAAATCTGTTTAAACTTCAAGAACCTAATGGTCTGTAAGAGGCGTATCAGTTTTTTTAACATCCATTAACCTATTGGGCCCGAATCATTTCTGCGGCCTCAATACTGATTCTTGTTGCCTCAAAAATTTCTTGAGCACTGATCGGTGTCTTTTCACCCTTTTCAACAGCGTTCAAAAAAGCTTGCGTACAAGCATCTTGGCCTTTGTCCTGTTTCCACAGATTCATCTTTTTAAATCCAGGCCAGCCAAAAGCTTTAAGTTTTCTGAAATTATCTAATTGAAGAACCCGTCCTTCACAAAAAACTTCGACTCTTTCTTTAGGAAAGTTCGCCGATCCATTTGCAAAATAATGAATCGTCCCACCGGATCCATCAGCAAAACCTAAAGTGATACAGGCATTATCTTCAAGGGCATCTTTACCGATTTTTCTGGCCGAAACAGAAGTGATCTCACTTCCGGCCAAAAATCTCATGAGATCAACATAGTGACATGCCTCACCAATAAGACGTCCTCCGCCAACTTCAGGATCTTGTGTCCAGTGTTGAGCTGGGATAGTGCCTGCATTCATGGTCATGATAAAACTTTTTGGTCCCTTACGAGTGCTTAAAAGTTCTTTCATCTTTTGAATTTGGGGAGAAAATCTGCGGTTAAAACCCACCATGAGGTGAGTGCCCGAAGTTTTCTGATAAGCAGCTTCTACTTCTTTTAATTGTTCTAGATTAATGGCTAAAGGCTTCTCAACAAAAACATGTTTATTTTTTTCAAGCGCTTTCACGACAAATGCGGCATGAGAATCATGGCGAGTGACAATCGCAACTGAATTTATAATATTACTTTCTAAAAGCTCAGTTGAATTTGTTGAAGCAATAGAAAAACCAGAGATTTTCCCATGGATAACACCATTCACTCCGCCGGCAGTAACCAATGTGTGAAGTTGCGCTCCCGCCTTTTTAAAGGCCGGAATAAGCACTCGAGAAGCATAATTTCCTGCTCCAATAAAACCCATCACTGGTTTGGTAGAAACAAATTCTTTATTCTCTAAAGTTACTTGATCATTGAGTCTAGTTTCAACCATGGAAAGATACTCAAGAACAATACCGATTGCCTTTTTATCATCTCTTAAAATTTCATAGGCCTTAGGAGCTAAATCAAAATTAAATCTATGAGTGATCAGGGAACGAACATCTATTTTCCCGGCCGACATCATTTCTAAGACTGCTTCAAAATTTCTTTGTTCCGTCCATCTCACAAATCCGATGGGATAATCCTGGCCTTTTTCTTCATAAGAAACATCGTAGCGTCCTGGGCCATATGAACATGAAACTTGAAACGAAAGTTCTTTTTCATAAAATTCTGATCGATTTAACTGAAGGCCTGTGACCCCAACTAAAACAATACGCCCGCGCTTACGACACATCTGCGCCGCTTGCGATACGGGATCATTTGAATCTGTGGAGGCCGTAATGATGACGGCATCAACTCCCACTCCTCCACTTAAGGCCATACCAGCTGCCACTGGATCTTCACCACGAGCAGGGTTACAAATTTCGGCCCCAAACTTACGGGCAAGATCAAGTTTGCTTTGATCAAAATCAATGGCCAAAACTTTGCAACCTTGGGCGCGCAGAAGTTGAACGGTTAAAAGGCCAATGAGCCCCACACCTGTGACAACAACTCTTTCACCAAGGGTTGGATTGATAAGACGAATTCCCTGAAGACCAATGCTCGCCACCACGGTAAAGGCTGCAGACTCATCATCTACATTATCCGGTATGACCGCACAGAGATTTTTAGGAACTTTGACAATATCTGCATGAGGTCCATTTGAGACAACTCGATCTCCCACTTTGAACGCCGTAACGTTGTTTCCTACCTCAAGAATTTTACCAACATGGCAATATCCCATGGGAAGGGGCTTATTTAATTTTGACTGAACAGCATCAATAGTAGTCAAAAGACCGTCCGTCTTAACTTTATCCAGCACCATTTTCACTTTTTCTGGTTGCTGACGGGCCTTTTCGATCCAGTTAGCATTTCCAAAATCCACGAGCATACGTTCTGTTCCAGCAGAAATCAGAGAACGTGTGGTCTGAAGAATCAGATGACCATTACTTTTCTGTGGAGCAGGAGAATCCACTAAGTAGGTTTCGCCGTTTGATATATTTTGTAAAACTTGTTTCAAATTTTCCTCAACTCGTTAAGACGTTTTTTCAACCTTAAGGCCTGAGAAATCATACTTTTTAAACACCGTATGATCAGTCACGATCACAAGTACATCCGCCCATACTTTGAGTTCTTCAAAGTCAGTCATGGGTGATTCCCATTTAGGTACAAAAGGATCATGCGCTTTAACTTTAAACTTGTGTTCTTTGAAATAATGTAAAAAAGCTTCAGCCGGCGTTTCACGGGCATCATCAACATCTTTTTTATAAGCAACACCTAAAAGACCAATTTTAGAACCAGCTTTTAAGTTAAACTTTTTAACAATTTCTTCACAACACCAGATGGGTTTATGATCATTCACATTCCTAGCCGTTGTGATAAGTTTAGCTTTTTTTGTATCCTCAGTTAAAAACCAAGGATCAATGGGAATGCAGTGTCCACCTACTCCGGGACCGGGAGAAAGGATATTCACACGAGGATGACGATTAGCAAGTTTGATGGATTCATGAACATCAAAGCCGATATCTTGGGCAATCATTGAAAATTCATTGGCCAAGGCAATATTCACATCACGAAAAGTGTTTTCCATAAGTTTTGCACATTCAGCATTAATGGCCGAAGTTAAAAAGATCTCTCCTTTCACAAAACTTCTATAAAGTTCTTGGGCACGGGCCGAAGCTTTTTCCGTGAGTCCACCAATGATTCGATCATTATGAACAAGCTCAAAAAGAGTATTGCCAGGGATCGCTCTCTCTGGACAGTGAACGATATCTACTTTAAGAGCTTTTTTTGCAAAAATAGGTGCAACATATTTTTCGCAAGTATTGGGCTTAATGGTTGATTCAATGATGATAAGGGAATTATTTTTGGCCGATTTGGCCACATCTTCACAGGCCGCGACAACATAAGTCAGGTCACACTTTCCATTTTGGTGAGGTGTGGGCACTGCCACAATATAAATATCACTCTCGGGCATTTTGGTTGTAGCAGAAAACATTCCCGATTCCATGGCACCTAAAACTAACTCTTTAATGCCCGGCTCTTCAAACGGAATCACACCACGATTGAGACTATTTACTTTTTCTTGATTGATATCCACACCTACGACTTTATATCCGTGAGTAGCTAGAAGAGAAGCCGTAGGAAGGCCCATATACCCCAAACCAACGATAGTCACCGTTTCATTTTTCTTCGTAACATTTCTTGAAACTTTAATACCAAAGTCTTCCGAGACAATATCCAAAATCAAAGAAGAAGTATCTCCGACGCCAAAAGGATTGCTCCATTTTTTCGGTATGTGCTCAAGCGCTTTTTTAAATTTTGCAGGATCTCTTCCAACCAAAATATTTGACCCAACCTCAACTGTCTCCGGGCGCTCGGTGTTTTCACGAATGGTGATACAAGGCACACCTAAAATACAAGCTTCCTCCTGTAAACCACCTGAGTCAGTAACTATGAGAGAAGCATTCTGTTCTAAATTTAGAAAATCAAAATAGCCAATCGGCTCAGAAATCACCACATTATCTGGCAGCTTAAGCCCAAAAAGTTCCAAATTCTTTTGAGCCCTTACATGAATGGGCCAACAAACTTTTTTGGGAATGAGTTTTATAATTTCAATTGTTTCAGTGAGAGCAACCTTTGTATCTACGTTAGAAGCCCTATGAGCTGTGAAAAGAACGTACTCATTTGGAGTGAGGCCCAAACGTTTCAAGATTGTACTCTTCTCTTTTGCCAAATTTTTATTCTGAAGTACTGCATCTACGATGGTGTTACCAACTTTAAAAATTCTTCTTGGATCAATGCCTTCTTGTTTTAGAATATTCACCTGAGTCGCCGATACAGCAAATAGATAATCTGATTGGTGATCAGTGATGACTCTATTTCCTTCTTCAGGCATGGAGCGATCATAAGAACGAAGACCCGCTTCGATATGACCTAACTTGATATCAAGTTTTGAAGCAACTAATGCTCCCGCAGCGACAGTATTAGTGTCTCCCTGAACAAGAAGCACGTCAGGTTTAACATTTTGAAGGATAGGTTCTAATCTTATAAGGATCTGTCCAATTTGGTTAGCATGAAGACCAGAACCAACATTCAAATTAAAATCCGGTACAGGTAGATTCAATTCTTTAAAGAAAATGGCGTCCATTGAATCTGAGTAATGCTGATTGGAATGGATCAACACGAAAGGTATGTTTCGTGTTTGGCATTCCCGAATAATAGGTGCCATCTTAATCACTTCAGGTCGCGTGCCCACTAGTAAAGCTAATTTCACAAAATCCCTATGGTAAAAAATCATCGTATGAGAGAGAAAAAGTTTACCTCTTTAGTGTTTGTTACTCAATGCTTTGTATCTTTGCTGCGCACAACGAAATTATGCATTGAAAAGGAGAATCCATTAATGATAAACCTTTAAGTCTCATGATAATTTTAAATTGGCTAAGACATCCACTTGCGAAGTCCATTACAGATATAGACGGCGAAAACACGTACAAGGTGCATCGTGATATTATTTTATCTAAGCCATTTCTTTTAAAAATCTACCATGTCTTTTATCAATATCTTTTAGCTCCATTTAAAAACACGACATCCAAACAAACTAAGATTGTGGAAATTGGGGCTGGAGGATTTAACGCTAATTATTTCCATCCTGAAGTGATTACGACTGACTTGCATCAAACACCTTTTATTAAACAAATCGAAAATGCCCATTCTCTGAGTTTTAAAAATGATGAATTAGACGGAATTATCCTTGTAGATGTTCTGCATCATATTCCTCACCCCGAAATGTTCTTCAAAGAAGCCCTACGATGTATTAAACCTGGGGGAAAACTGGTTATGATTGAACCTTATTATAGTTTTTGGGGATCTCTTGTTTATAAAAACCTTCATCACGAACCGTGGTCAGATTGTGAATCATGGGACATTCCTATAGGATCTTCAGGTCGCTTGAGTGTGGCCAATATGAAGATGCCCTATAATATCTTTATTCGAGATCGCGCAAAATTTGAAAAACTTTACCCAGAATTAAAAATAAAAAAGATAGATAAGATTAACTTTTTCTATTATCTCCTGTCTGGGGGCCTGAGCTACCGTAATGTCATCCCTTCATTCTTGGGTAGGCTGATCTTCATTATAGAAAAAATCTTAAAACCGCTCTCATCTTTTCTGGCCATGCACATGGTTGTAGAAATTGAAAAAAATGATCCTAAGCAAAGGCTATCTCTTGGAATTACTTAACAACCTCCCTCTTACTCGAATGAAAATCCTAGTGGCTAAGGGTATCTATAAAGTCCTTACTATTGCCAATAAAAATGATATACGACGAGTTTCCCGAGGAGGAATTAATTTTGAACTTGATTTGGCCGAAGGGATTGATCTAAGTATTTATCTTTTCGGAAATTTCCAAAAACATATACTGGCAAAGAAGTATTTTGCAATGCCAAATGACGCAATCATCTTTGATGTTGGTGCGAATATTGGGGCCATGACATTACCTTATGCTCTATCTGTAAAAGGAAAAGGCAAAGGCAAAGTTTTTTCTTTTGAACCAACTGATTACGCTTACAAAAAACTGTTAAGGAATATCTCTCTCAATCCTGAACTGTCTGAAACAATAGAGGTGACCAAATGTTTTGTATCCTCTAGCGCTACAGAAAACTCTAAACTTAAAGCCTTTTCGAGCTGGAAGCTAGATGACGGTGGTAAAAATCTGCACCCAGTACACCTTGGCTCCGAGATGACCACTTCTTCTACCCCATCCATCACTCTTGATGATTTCGCAAAAACAAAAAATCTCACGAAAGTGAATTATATTAAAATAGATACTGATGGGCATGAAATGGATGTCCTCATCGGCGCAAAAGAAATTCTTCGTCGATTCAAACCAATTATTGTTTTTGAATGTGGCCAATACTTACTCAAAGAACAAAATTTACATGTTAAAGACTATGTCTCTTTTTTTCAGGATTTAGGCTATGAACTTATTAACTTGAGCAGTAATATCAAATTAAATTTAAATAATATTGCAGATGAAGTACCTCGTAACGCGACCATTGATATTATCGCAATACCACGCTTGGAAAAACTATGAGAAATTATGTTTACAATTACATTGCACAATACATTTATACCTTTAGTCGATATTTTGAAAAAGTAGTTCAACTCACTCCTCTTTCGTGGGACGACTTAACTCTTCAAAAAAGTTTACCTAACTGCAGCGTTGGAGATTTTCACGCTAGTCCTGGAGCAAAAGTATACCTCATCAATGCTAACCTGAATAACTCTTTGAATATTCAAGATGAATT
>CAXNNO010000019.1:0-15343 GCA_964203555.1 Bacteriovoracales bacterium | reverse complement strand
ATAATTCACTTGCCTTTAAATAAGGCCATGGATCAGGTTTATATTTAAGGCAATCATCTCTGGTTAAGATCAGATCAAATATATGACTAAGTCCTGTTATCTTTAAAAGTTCGGTCGTAACAAGTTTTTCACTTGAAGTGACAAGGCCGATAAAAAAGCCATTATTCCGGGCACTATTTAACAACTGTTTAATCTCTATATGAAAATAGGATTCGAGGGGAGTTTTAAAAAGGAGTTGAATGATGTTGGAATTTTTTTCTTTGATAAAATCATCCACATTCCAATTCTCCGGTACACCCTCCCAACTCTTGATGATGTCAAAAAGTAGATGGTCGGCCTTCCCAACCAAGAGAGAGTGGACGACTTCGGGAGAGTGGGGTGGTCTGATCTGATATTTAAGGGCGATTGCCAGTAAAGCTTCCGTATGGATCCCTTCAGTGTTGAAGAGCGTACCATCCATATCAAAAAACAAGGCCTTTAGTGGTGGAAAACTGGTTTTAAGTAACTCCAGGTCCGGAACTTTTTTAAACGGTTTTGGAATCGTTTTCATCTTTAGAGTTTACCTATGATGCAGAGTGTATGCAATGGCCAAAGAGTATGGAGTTGGGGTATTAATCATCCAGTCAATAAAAGGGTCATATTATGAGCGATTCAGAGATCAAAAAAGATCTATTAAGCCAGTTACTTTATGAGGCACAAGCCTACAAAAAATTCGAAGACATCGAAAAATTGGTAGATTCAGGAATGGATCTTTCTATGATTCCCATTCAACCCTTGTACGTTTCATTACAATCCACGAGTAGTGATCAGATTGCACAAATTCTACCGAAGCTTTCTCTTAACCAGAGACAGGCGTTGAGAGATATAGATCTTTGGCAAAAAGACAATCTTGATGCGGAGGCGATCTATTACTGGATGGAGATATATTCAAAATGCCCGGACGATGAGATCATTCTTGAATATGTAAAGAGTGAAGACTTTTTATTGTGTCTTAAAAATCAATTTATAATTCAAACATTTGATGTTGAAGACCCTATGTATCCTGATGGAAATAATTATTTTCTGACTGAAGATAATCAACTTCTCATAGAGTATCCGGAAAATTTTACCCTGGTGCAAGAACTCAAGGAAATGATCAGAAGACTCTACGCTGATATTGGCGTTGAGCACGCATACGCATTTCTTTTTAAAATGGTTGTTGATTCGTATTTACTCATGGAGGAAGCGGCTTACGTTGAAAAGAAAGAGCGTTTAAGGGATTTCGGATTCGTGGATTATTACGAAGCTTTAGAGTATAACTCACCCTTCATGAACCTTAACGAGGTTGACCATTTTATCAGGAATAAAAAAGGACTCACCCCCGCTATCGATTCAGTATCCGCTAACCAAAGCCTGCATGCGACTTCCTTGATGCCCTATCAGTCCGGAATGGATTCGCTCAAGGCGAGCCTTGAAAAGGTGACTGATGAAAAAAGACAGCAGTTTTTACATTTCAGTTTTGTCAGGCTCGTTAATGCAAAAATGACGATGGAAGTTGCCTTGAAGCACGGCTCACTTGCGATGACAAAAGTTGGCAATCAAACTAGGCAGAGACTCGAGCTTGGTTTTGAATACCTCTACAACAATCTTGTACCCGAACAGCAGGAAAAAATATTCAATCTGTATGATTTTTTTGATTTACATAAAATTGGCCAAAGTTTGATTGAGCTGACTAAGAGAAAAATTAAAAAATCCTTGGTGCAAACTCCGTTTGAAAAAGACGATTTTTCCTATTTTCTCGGTATGTATTGGAATAGCTTCATTGAAAATTCCGAAGAAGAGGTTACCAAGTATAAATTCGATGGTAGTTCTAAGCCTCTTGAAATCAATAATCTTCACTCCTACAAGCTCTGGAATGAAGCAACCGAAACATTTACTCTTGCTCTGCCTTTTGTTCAAACATTCTTCAAGAGCCTTGAAAAACTAAAATCTGACGGACTTTTGAATGATCAGTTCTATTTGAATTATGATTCGGAAAATATAGATTTTGAGGCGATCATGATCTCAAGCTTTATAAATTTCAGTGCTGGATATTATGATCAGGACATTGCGGGCAAAATGGGAGTGACGATTTCTGAATTAAAAAGATTCTATGATGAATTTTTTAAAAAGTGGGGAGAGGAGTATCTGATCAAGGGTGAAGATGATCTCATCCTTCGAGATAAAACGGTTGAATTCATAAAACGATTCGGGCTGGAGCAGATTCCAAGGTTTGATAAATATTTATATCAGATTATGTTGGAGCAACTAAATGGCTATGAAATAGACAATATGGAGGAAGAAGAATTTAAGCATATTGGTGGGCCTGTTCTCCTGAATAACATTGTCAATTAACTTTTTGTTCCATGAAAAAATGTATTAAAGACTTCGGATAAGGACTTTCGAAACGGGGATCCGGCCTTGTCTGATATTTCGAAAATACCATTTTTTAGTGCTTCAATTTCAGCTTTCTGTAACTCGGAGATTGTTTTACCCTGATCAAACTTTAACGAGAAGGGTAGCTTGTCACTAAAAAAAAGTTTTAGTTTCATTAATCGGTTTGAGTCATTCACAAGAAAGGTTAAATGGTCAAATCCGTTTTCGTTTTTTCTAGCATTCAAGGGAGTCTTGGGAAGAAAAGGTACTTTGTCGTGCTGTCCCTGAATAAATTCCTCAAAACCTCTGTTGTCTTGAATTCTTGGGCCTGTGGGTTTTTTTTTCTTATCCATTTTATTTCCTCTTCAAAAGACCATTCAGAATTTGTTGATAAAATTTTCTTTCAGAGTCTTGATTGAATATAATTCGGTGGAAATCACTATATGTTTCAATTTCAGATTGTCCCGAAGCTGCATCATTGTTTTTCACATCCTGTTGAAGAAGATTGTTTTTTTCACTCAGGTGCGCCTCCTTTATGTTCACTTTCCCATCTCTTTTTTTGAAAAATGGAGGAAGATTTTTTTCGTTCTTCAGGATAATTAATTTTGAAATTAATGGATCATGATCCGAAAGAATATAGACAGGATAAGGAAATTTAAAGGATAGGTTTTTTGTTGAAAAAAAACTTTCAATCAGTTTTATTATTTCTTTTTGCTCCTCCAGATTCACGCTTTTAATATTTAAAACAACAGGGTGACGAAGATTTATTTCTGGATCTAAAAGTGCTGTGACCTCTTCTGGGGTGGAACTTTTGATCATAATCTGCTGGTACACAGGTAAACTCATATCTTTTATTATTGAGAAAGCCTTGGTGAAAGTCCACTATCATGATTAAATAGACTGTATTCAATATTCATTCTGTGGATTAAATTGGTCGGGAAATATGCAGAACCTTGAGTTACCACACGTCAAAATGCCTTCTGAATTTACCACATTACTGAAGACAAATCTGACAACGATGAATTTTTCTGGGCCTATCTTTGATATCATCCGTCCAAATAAGGCCCTATTTCATATTCTTCAAAAAACCTTCCTTGAATTTGACGATGGACGTGGAATCAAACATACCATGATCGCTCTCGGATGGCCGACTTTTCGAGATCGTGTGGCGAGTTTATACATTTATAAAACGATGCTTGGAATTTTTCCCGCTTCTACGAATATTGATCTTGTAGAGGAAATTAAAAGTCTTGAAGGTCAACTGTCCCATCACAGTCTTCATGGATCATCTCGAATTTTTTTACTCGGCTTTTATTTGCGTCTGGCGAATATTAATCTACAAAAAAATAACCCGAACGACTTTTTTGAATTTAAAATTCCTGAAGAAATTGGTGCATTCCTTAAGCTCTCTAACGCCAAGTCTGAAAAAATTGACTGGCTGATTCTCATTCTCATTCATTTATCAAATGATCTTGGAGCGAAATTGTTACTGCATTCTCTTGCCATCGGAAAAGACATTGATGAGCTTTATTCACTCCTGTCACCCGAGGCAAGAAAAATGATGTTTAATAATTTATTGGCCTACGGAGCAAGTATCAATGAATCGGAACTTTTTCTTTATGGAAAAATTTAGGGAGCTATCATGAGTAAGAATCGTATTAATCAAATGATTGATGAGCTGTCCGGAAAATCAGGAATTTCAGAATTAATTATTAATAATACTGATTTTATCTTCGTCGAAAAAGATGGCGAGTTATTGCGGATTGATACCAAATTCAGCGATGAAGAAATTAATGAATTTTGCGAAAAAATTTCTCTTCATAATCGAAAAAATTTTGATTCTCTTTTTCCCATTCTGGACGGGAGCCTTCCGGATGGGTCGAGAGTTAATTTCCTTCACAAGGATTACACTAATTCATCTCATGCCATTACGATCAGGCGTTTTTCAAAGCTCATAAAAAATTTAGATAAGGCTTCTGAATTATTTGGTCTTAATAACCATTGGGTGGAGTTTTTAAAGTTCATGGTTAAGGCAAGGTTGAATGTTGTGATTTCCGGTGGAACGGGGAGCGGTAAAACGTCATTTCTCAATCTGTTGCTACAGGAAATTTCGCCTAAGGAAAGAATCATAACGATTGAAGATACTCGTGAATTACAATTTAATCTTCCAAACGTTGTCCGGCTTGAGTCAAAGGCTTCTACCGGACAGGTCAGGGGTCTGAGCATCAGAGAACTTGTTAAAAATACTCTCAGAATGAGACCCGATCGTATTATTGTCGGAGAGGTAAGAGGGGAGGAAGTTTTTGATCTCCTTCAGGCGATGAACACCGGGCATGAAGGTTCTATGACGAGTGTTCATGCTAATTCCGCCGCGGAAACTCTTCTTAGACTTGAGAATTTATATATGTTATCAGGCTATGAATTACCCATCAAAGCACTTCGTTACCAGATATCTTCAGCGGTGGATTTTGTTATTCAGCTCAAGCGAGATAAGAACGGAGGAAGGTTTGTTCATCAAATTTCTGAAATTTCAGGAATGGAAGGGGATAAGATTCTCACCCAAGATATCGGCCTTGCTCAAGAAGGCAAATTACGATTTACAGGTTTAGTTCCATCTTGTTTCAACAAATTGCAGAATTCAGGTCTTGCGAAAGATTTTTTTGCTGAAAAATAAATAAAGGCCCTGAGGCCTTTATTTATAAGAAATTTTTAGATATTGGGGAGAATCTTTTCTTTTCTTCTTCGTCCTTACCGCCTCCGCATGCAATGGCATTAACAGAAATCATACAGACAAATAGTGCTAAGAGTAATTTAGACATTGTAACCTCCATAGTGGTAACTGGATTATAACCCTGTCCTGGTAAAATGATGTTCAACATTTTTGAGACTGTATGAGTTTAACGAGATTACGGACGTTTAGCTCTGGGGTTTGTATCAGAACCCCATGTCCGAGACCCGCAATCCACCGATTAAAGTCTAAACCTCTTTCTTTTAAATCCTGGTAATAGGCATTTGCTTTCCGTTCTAGAATCTCCCAGGGAAGGTGCAACCACGCTGGATCTAAATTCCCTTGAATGAATTTATCTTTAGGTAATAACTTTTGAATTTCAACCAAGTCACATCTCCAATCCACACCGATGACATCGATATTGGTAAGATCAAGTGCTTTAACAAAACTCGCCTGGGTATGCTTTGAGTAGTAAATAATCTTTGTCCTAGGAGATTTTTCCTTGAACTCTTTAAGGAGTGCTGTGATTTTAGGAACGATAAATTCTTTATAATCGGCCACACAAAGTTCTCCGGCCGCAGTATCAAACAGGGCGACGGCCTGGGCACCGTTATTTGCTTGCATCAACATTTCTTTTAATAATTCCGGAAGAAGAATGCTACAAAATGATTCAAATCTTCCATCGAATAAGCCTTTTTTAGCAGAAACTAGATTTCCAGCATGGGAGCCCTCAACGGCATATGTATAAAGGGTAAACGGTGCTCCAACAAAGCCAAGAAGAGTAACATCTTCGGGCAGTCTTTGGCGCAAAAGCTTACAGGCATCTCCCTGAAACTTATAAAACTCTTCCCCTGGCGAAATAACCTTTAGTTTTTTGACATCATCAATTGTTTCAAGATGCCACTCAAGAGTTGGCGGACCTGAATGGTAAGAAAGTCCCATTCCCAATTGCTCTAAAGGGAAGAGAAGGTCTGAGAAAAGATTAGCAGCATTAAATTTGAAGTCTTGAATCGGCCCGAGGGTGACTTCACATGCAAGTTCAGGGGTCTTGCACATTTTCATAAAATCAGAATTCTTCTTAATGGCCTGATAATGTGAGTGATAACGGCCTGCCTGACGCATAAACCACACAGGTAACGAAGCACCTCTGTTTTCAAAAATGTCCATTTATTGTCCTTTGAATTCTAATTTATATCCAATGCCTCTTACCGAGGTAATTTGGAGGGTATGGCCCTGGTCAGAGTCTGCCCATTTTCGTAATTTAACTATGTAGTTATCTATTGTTCTGTTGGTGGGAAAAGAATTTTCACCCCAGATCGATTCAATCATAAAATCTCGTGCCAGTACTTCATTTTTCTTTTCAATTAAAAGCTCCAGTATTGCACACTCTTTCTGACCAATGGGAGAGATTATCCCATCCGCATCCTGAATTTCAAAACGCTTCGGCCAAAATACAAGTTTTCCAAAACGATACTCATCCGGATTATGAAGACTCACTTGCCTGGTTTTTAAAATTCGGTCCAGTCTTAAGGTGAGTTCTTTTAGTTCAAAAGGCTTTGTAATGTAATCTTCGGCCCCGAGTTCAAGGCCCTCGACTCGTAGTGCAGGGTCGTTGAGAGCGGTACAAAACAAAAGGACACAATCCTTGCGTATCGCTCTAAACTCTCTGGCAAGTGCAATGCCATCACCATCTGGAAGTCCAATATCCAGAATGACAACCACCGGTCCTTTTTCTCTGAATTTCACACGTGCATCTGAACAATTCACTGCAAGCTCAACATCAAAGCGTTTCGCGCGAAGATAATCTCTAAGTGTTTGACCAAGATTGGGTTCATCTTCCACTAAGAGTAGGGATAGGCTAGACATCATCTTCTCCTGCCGGAGCTTTAAAGCACAATTTGAATTGGAGCCTTTCAATATTTAAAATTTCAAAGGATCCTTCCATCTTACGCATTAAATTTTTTACAAGATATAGACCTATTCCGGAACCTTTCGAGGAATTAAATTTATAAAAAAGTTTACCTAGGAGTGAGAAATTTCCCAGAAACTTTTTACCAAAGTCATCATAGAGCATTTCAACCAGGAGATTATTTCTACGGACCCTAATCGATATTTTTGAGGTTCCCTTATTATGTCTGATGGTATTTTCAAAAAGATTTCTAAAAATCATATCAAGAGATAATTCATCGGCCAGAACTTCGTGAGCATCTGGAGAGATGTCGATTTCAATTTTTATTGGTGAATGAAGCTTTTGCTCCTGACGTCGCAGAAACCTTTCCAAACTTACCGGCACCAGAGTCATCTTTGCATCTTGTTCAATGCGAGAAAGCTGGAGACTCTTTTCAAGTTCCGATTCAAGTTGGTGAGTATCTTCAATCAGACGCTTGGTAAGATTAGAAAGTTGATCATGAGAATGAGTTTCATCCTCAATTAGATCCTTAATAACTTCGGCCTGAAGCCTCATACTTGCTAAGGGCGTTCTTAATTCGTGTGAGAGTGAGGAAAAGAAGGCCTGCATCGCCTTCGATTTTTTCATATCTCGTATGTACATAACAACGAGTGAGCCACCGAGAAGGACTAAAAAAATGAAGAAGAAGCTTCCTTCCCATTTCATCATATTTAAAAAACGATTCTGAGAACCCAATTGAGGAATATTAAGAGAACTGAGTGTCGCGTGAAGTTTAAAAACGAGGTATAACCACCAGGATCCAAGTCCCAGAAGCATAACCACCCAAAGGAAGGTGAGAGCATAAAACCATCGCCGGGTTTTATTTACGTCCATAGCCTCTCTTTTAACTCATCTTGAATAGTTTCATTATGAGAAAGGCTCACAAATCCTACTTCATAAGCATTTGGGGCGAGATAAATGCCTTTATTGAGCATGGTCTCAAAAAGCTTATAGAATCGCTCATTCATATTGAGAGGAAGTTGTGTGATGTTGCTTAATTTATCATGAGTCGAGATCGGCCAGAATAAGGAGCCATACTGGAGAGTTTGATAATCTTCAAAACCATTTTTATCCATCCAGTCCTTCATGATGGCAACGATATTTTTGGAATAGATTTCGAGTTTCTCATAAGCTGCCGGAGTTAATTTTTTAAGATTCACGAGCCCCGCTGCCATGGCGACCGGATTTCCTGAAAGTGTGCCGGCCTGATAAACAGGTCCGGCCGGTGCCAAAAATTCCATGAATTTTCTTGGTCCGGCGACGGCCCCAACAGGCATTCCTCCACCGATGATTTTTCCATACGTAACGAGGTCAGGATGAATACCGGTTTTACACGCCATTCCCCCGAAACTTATTCTAAATCCAGAAATCACTTCATCAAAGACCAACAAGGCACAATACTTATTACACAGATCCCTTAGGCCTTTAAGAAACTCTGTCGTTTGAACAAGAAGCCCGTTATTGGCCGGAAGTGGTTCAATGAAGATCGCTGCAATTTGATCTTTATGATCTTCAAAACACTGTTCAACTTCTTTCAGGTTTCCAAGTTCGCAGATGAGAGTATCTCCCGCTTGTTTTTCAGTCACACCCTTGGATGAAGCCTCAGCTGTTCCCGCGAGACCAGAACCCGCTTTAATTAACATCGCATCCAGATGTCCGTGATAGCATCCGTTAAACTTGATAATCTTTGCTCGCCCGGTGATTCCTCTGGCAAGACGAACCGCCGTCATGACGGCCTCTGTTCCTGAATTCATGAAACGGATTTGTTCAATAAAGCATATTTTATTCACAATATACTCAGCGACTTCTAAGGAATATTTTTCGCAGGCCCCGAAGGTCCAGCCACTATCCAAGGCCTTAATGATTGCTTCTTTAATTTCAGGATCCTGATGGCCATGAATTAAAGGGCCAAAACTCATACAAAAATCGATGTACTCTTTTCCTTCTTCATCCCAGATTTTGGCACCCTTTCCCCGGTTAACAAATCGTGGTGTGGTGTGAAGACCCTTAAATGATCGTACTGGTGAGTGAACCCCGCCCGGAACATATTTCAGAGATTTTTCAAAAAGTTCTTTGTTGTTCATTGCTCATTCCTTCCGAGTCGATAGTAGTCTTGCATGTTAGCAACCGGGTGAACTGCTACGCCTGCATTTTTAAATTCCTGCCAGGTTTTACCCATGCCGCAGAATTGTTCCGTATTTTTAAGAAATGGAAATTTTTCCATGAAGGCCAGGTACTGGGGAAAGCTTGTCCAGAAACATGCACCAACTTCTTTAAGTTTCATTTCATAGTCAATGGTCGTTTCTAATTTGACTCTCTCGTAAGTTCCGACAACGGCTCCAATATCTGATCCGGATGTGTGGTGGGTCAGGACGATCCACTCGGAGTTAAGGTTCTTATGGATAATGGAGAGCGCCCGAGAGGAACGTAAAGACTTCAGGTCTTCCGTACCCAGGCTATCGGCTGTTCCGTTCACCCAGAAACCTCTGGCAGCGAGGTCTCTTGCGCTCTTGGCGCCAGCGGCCCAAACACCCTCGGCCTTAGAGGAAGCTTTCATAGTGTCGAGGCAGTACATTGAGGTTACGAAAACATGTTTCTCGGATAAATTAAGAGTTTTGGTTTCCGGTGTTTTTTTCAAATACTCATCACAAATGACATCCGGATGTCCACTGGTCGGTAGGCCAACAAACAGTTTTTTTCCAGACTTGATTGCTGGAAGGTCTCTGCCTTCTAACCATTTTTTTTCCACCCTCTGGCCATCCACTTCTCCAGCATTAACGTGAAGAAATATATCGTTTTCTATTTTTTTGACGTGAATTCCAACGGCAAGATGGCATCCACCACCATACTCCTTAAAGGCCTTTCTTTCGCGAACAACTTCTTCAACTGTTTTTGCATCAGAAAGTTGAGACAAAATACTAAGGAGTTTGCCGTCATCATTTCTGGAGGCCGACAGTTCAATTCCCAGAGCACCTTGTGAGGCAGCCGAAGGGAAAATGCTCTGGGGTAGGATAAAGTAATTCATCCCCTCCAGAAGATCTGTTAATTCAGCAGATGATTTTTCTGTAAAGGCGAGTCTTTCAATCCCTGCTAGGGCAAGAGTGATGGCATGATATTCACCATCTTTTAGTTTTCGAATCCTCGTATTCACGTTACCACGAAGAGTCTCACAACGTAGGGCAGGTGACCCCGGAAGATAGTTTTTAAGGGAATGAGTAATGTTGGCTATTCTTCTCGGTGAAGAAGTCCCCACGATAAAATCTCCCTCCCAGTCAACGAGAGCATCAATATTTTTTTGAGGGACGATGAGAATGTCGTGAGCAAATCTTCTTTCTGTTATGGCGGCTAGTTTAATTCCTTCTGGTCGCTCGGTACCGAGGTCCTTATATGAATGAATTAAAAGATCGACTTCGCCTGCAAGCAATGCCTCGTCGAGCTCCTTGGTAAAAAAATCCTTACCTTCAAGTTGCCACAGGGGTTTATTGGTAATTTGATCTCCCTGCGTTTTTATTAAAACCAATTCAAATTGGTCTCCAGAGAGCCTCTCAAGTTCATTTTTAATAAGTGTTGACTGAGTCACTGCCAGAAGCGACCCGCGAGTACCGATTTTGTAAGTTTTCATAGATCTAGAGGTATCTCACAGACGAGACGGTTTGAGGAGTCATTAGCTCGAGGGACTTGCTTAATTTTTCTTCGAAAAGGGCCTTTCGTTTTAAAGTAGTACTCACCATTGCGGCCTTTGCCAGAGTGATCTGGGCATGCTTTTGTTCCTCAACAATAGCACCCTCGCGAAAGATGTCATCTAGACGCACAATACCTTGGTGAAGTGAAAGAGAAGTTCGTATGGAAGAGGGGGAACCAAGATCAACAAATAGACGATGAGGGTGAATGCTCCAGGCCTCAAAAAATTTTTCGTCAAATAAAACTGAGTTTGTCCCAATAGTATTGGCGATAAAAGGAGAGCTAGCTAAATGAGAACGGTGCTCCCAAGGAATAACCTGAAGAGAGTGGATCCTGGCAAGTTCACTAACTTTTTCGGTATTTCTCCCGCAAATAGATACTTTTGCCTTCTTTTTGAACTGGTTAATCAAGTCTTCGGCCAGACCTCCTGAGCCAATAACGACAATGTGGTCTGCCTTCGCTTTTTGAACGAGATGGCGTCTTGTGAGAGAGGCATAAGTTTTTTGAGAGATTCCAATTAAATACTGGGTACGAATATCTTTGGCGTCCTTGAAGAGTTTTTCCAGAATAACGAGAACCTTAGTATCTTTTAGTTGGGAAGCTGCATAAGTTTTGTAGGCTTCCTTGAATTGTCCCACGATCTCGTTTTCTCCAATGAGTTTACTCTTGAGCCCACAAATGGTTTCGAGCAAAAACAAATAAGCATCTGACCCAACGAAGATTTCATTTTCCGGAACGACCGAGCTCTTAAAAGGGTAGTTATGAAACGACAGCACAAGGGTGCGCTGGCACGTGCGCAAAACAAATGCGTGATCATTGAGCTCTTCCTGTGGAAGAGAGCCGCTTGAGAAGTTCCATAGTCTAAGTGCTGCTAACATAACCTAAACTTTAATAGAGCGGATCTGGAAAAGTGTCATGGAAGTGTCATAAGTCCATAAAACTAAGATGATAAATGTCATAAATAATAAATATTGTTGCCGGGTTTTCTTGACACAATCTTCACAAAAACATTATTCCATGTTTGATATCTATCTTAAATATATGGAACCTAGATTATGACGGCCTGGTTTAAAATCCGATTTCTGGCCTTTGATCGTAAAATTGACGGCGCCTTGAGCTTTTTTTTCAAGCACTATGGAAAGACCAAATTCATGGTGGCGATGTCAAAAAAGTCCCAGTACTGGGGCCTTGAAAAGCTTTTTATCAAGGGACCAAAGGCATTTGTATACTTTTTTTTATTTTATCTAGTGCGAGATACGATCCTCTATATCATCATTCCAATCGGATTTGCTGCATTAATGGATTAGTGGACTTTAAGGAGAGTTGATGGAAGCTTTTACCATTATTTATAGCCTACTTGGTGGGTTAGGGATTTTTTTCTTCGGCATGAAGTTCATGTCCGATGGCCTTCAGGCCGTTGCCGGCGATGTCATCAGAAAAATTATTAATTCCATCACGACGAATCGCTTCATGGCCGTTGGTGTGGGTCTAGTCGTTACCTGTATTATTCAGTCATCCTCAGTGACTTCAGTCATGACAGTTGGTTTTGTGAACGCCGGACTCATGAATCTGACTCAGGCCATTGGGGTTATTTTCGGGGCCAACATCGGCACCACAATAACCGGGTGGATCATATCGGTTAAAGTTGATAAATACGGCCTTCTTTTAGTTGGCCTGGGATTTATACCTGCCCTTTTCTCTAAATCTGAAAAATGGCAACACCTTGGTAAATCAGTTCTGGGCGTGGGTCTTGTTTTCATGGGCCTCCAGATTATGTCGAGCTCCTTTGCTCCCTTAAGAGATAACCAGTCATTTCTTGATTCCATTGCCTATTTTTCTGGCGAACACTATGGGGCCTATATTGCTTCCATCATGATGGGTTGCTTATTAACGATGATTGTTCAAAGTTCGTCGGCGATGCTCGGAATTACTATGGCATTGGCAACCTCTGGGGTGATTCCTTACCATACAGCTGTATCCTTGGTTCTGGGTGAAAACATTGGTACTACAGTTACGGCGATCCTGGCATCGATCGGTGCGAATGTTAATGCCAAGAGGG
The DNA here is from genome assembly GCA_964203555.1 of Bacteriovoracales bacterium. Taxonomy (GTDB): domain Bacteria; phylum Bdellovibrionota; class Bacteriovoracia; order Bacteriovoracales; family Bacteriovoracaceae; genus Peredibacter. The sequence goes on along the minus strand of CAXNNO010000019.1, from coordinate 2,533 downwards.
CCGCTCGGGCCCACGCTTTTTTTAATCTCTTCGGTGTGATGATCATGCTCATCATCCTTCCTTATTATTTTGATCTCGTGAATTCCCTTATTCCTGAAGATGCCCGGTTTGTGGCCCCAGACGGAACTCAGCCGAATGTTGCCCAGCACATCGCCCTGGCCCATACACTTTTTAATTTAAGTGCCACTCTTTTATTCCTGCCTTTCATTAATCAATTGGCCAGATTTGTTACGAAAATCACTCCTGATCGGGCAGAAAAAGAAGTTCCTCATCTCATGGTCCTGGGAGATCCGATGAATATGCTTCCTGCTGCTTCCATGGCCCAGGCCGAATCGGAACTCAAAAAGATGAAGGAAGTTATTGAGCGCATGTACAAGCTCAATAAAGAATTTTGGCAGGCCGATGAGTACGATCCTAAGAGGTTAGCCAAGATCATCGATTACGAACGAATCACTGATAATATTCATAAGGAAATCACGGTTTTCCTTTGTTATGTGATGGAGAAGCCCATGTCTCATCACCAGTCAGAGCAAGTTCAAGCGATGATTAAAATCGCTGACGAACTTGAATCAGTCGCCGATTACATTGAACGACTTGCAACCTATCGGGACCGCTTTAAAATAAACGAAAAACTTGAGGGTGAGTCGCGCACAGAGTTCTTCGAGTTTCTCGATGATGTCTGGGATTTCTTTGAACTTGTAGGTGCTGGTTTGGAAAATGGGGAGGCCCTAGATATGAGTGGAATCGAGTCCAAGTCGCATGAGCTTCAGCTTTGTGCGGACAGCATGCGAGAGAAGCATTTAGACCGCATCTCAAAAGGGACCTATCTTCCAGTCACCGCTCTTACTTATTCAGATATGGTCGTGGCCCTTCGAAAAATTCGTGCTCATTCTTACCTCATGGCCGGGGCGATTGAGAATTTTAACTCCAAACATGAATAATGACTAAAATGGGACTCATTTTTTCTGCCAACGACATTTTAGAAAGATCCCGCGGACTGACGTTTGATGATGTGCTTTTGATGCCATGCCATTCAGAAATGAGCTCGCGGCGTTCACCAAATCTTGAATCAAGGGTCACTAAAAACTTTATTCTCAAAACCCCGATTATCTCCGCCAATATGGACACTGTTACTGAATATCAAATGGCGATTAAAATGGCCCAATTGGGCGGCATGGGTATTCTTCATCGTTTCATGTCACCTGAGGACCAAGTCAAACAAATTAAGATCATGAAAGATACAATCGGGCCTCTCGGATTGCCGGTCGCTGCTTCAATCGGAGTCAAAGAAGACGGTATGAGGCGGGCCCATATGCTGGTAGACGCCGGAGCGGATATCCTGACGATTGATATTGCTCATGGAGACTCTGTCATGATGTTTGAAACACTTGATTATGTTAAAAAGAAATTTCCCGGAATTGATGTTATTGCAGGTAATACGGCAACCCCCGAGGGTGTTAGGGGCCTAATTGAGCATGGGGCAGATGCAGTAAAAGTTGGGATCGGTCCAGGATCCATGTGCACGACAAGAATCATCACCGGGTGCGGTGTACCTCAATTAACGGCCGTTGCTATGTGTGTCCTTGAGGCCCGGAAATATAATGTCCCGGTTATTGCTGATGGTGGAATTAAGACTTCTGGTGACATCGTCAAGGCCTTTGCTGCCGGTGCCCAGACCGTCATGCTCGGGTCTATGCTTTCAGGTTGCCTTGAAACTCCTGGGGAGATCGAAGGTGGACGTAAACGTTATAGAGGAATGGCCTCAAAAGATGCTCAGGTATCCTGGAGAGGGGAGCTCCCTCAGGGAATGGCCGCTGAAGGTGAGGCCCGTTGGGTAAACTGCAAGGGATCTGTCGATAACATAGTTCACGAGCTTAGTGGAGGCGTTAGATCAGGAATGACCTACCTCAATGCAAATTCAATTGCTGAGATCAATATAAATGGACGCTTCATGGAGATGACGGCCAGTGGTATGATAGAGTCAAGGCCCCACGGACTTTATAACCAATAGGATCATAGTGTTTTCAGACAACCCATTAGATATTGTTCTTAGTTATCCAAAATTTGCAGAGCGGCTGAAGGACAGGCCCGAAGAGGCCCAAAAAATTAAAAAGCTCTTCAAAGAGATCCATGGGGAATTTTCTCCACGATTGGTCAAGACAGCTACCACTGTCATTGATGCCACTTTTCTTAAGCTCTACGACGGGGTCAATATAGAGCTGCCCGACGGTATGGACTTTCATAAGCTCAAAGAAGAGAATCATATCATCCTGGTTCCTAATCACCAGTCTCATGCTGATTATGTCGCCCTCACGTACTCCATGTTTAAAAAATTTGGAGTGCCTCTTAGAGTTGCGGCCGGAATTAATCTTAATGTTTTTCCGCTTGGTCAATTTTTCGGCAGGGCGGGGGCCTTTTTTATCAGACGCTCGTTTACGGCCGACCCTCTTTATAAGCTTACTTTCGAGGGCTACATTTACTATCTTTTAAAAACGGGACAAGTTGTTGAGTTCTTTTTCGAAGGGGGAAGAAC
>CAXNNO010000018.1:0-15505 GCA_964203555.1 Bacteriovoracales bacterium | reverse complement strand
ATTGCTAAGGGACTTTTAAGGCCAGGTATGACAATTGTCGAAGGCACGGCCGGTAACACCGGTATTGGTCTGGCCATGGTCGGACAGGCCTTAGGACATAAAGTGATTGTCGTTATGCCGAAAGGAATGGCGATTGAAAAACATAAGGTCTTAAAGCTCTACGGCGCCGAGGTGGTTGAAACCGAAGCGGTTCCCTATACTGATGAACGTCATTTTTTTAAAGTTGGAAAAAAAATAGGTCAAAGTTCACCCGACTACTGGTGGGCCAATCAATTTGATAATCCTGACAACTACCTTTCCCATTATCATTCTACTGCACCGGAGCTCTTTGAGCAGATGGAAGGAAAAATTGATGCGGTCTCAGTTGCGGCCGGCTCAGGCGGAACAGCGGCTGGTGTTTCTAAATTCATGAAAGAAAAGAATGCAGCAATTAAAATTATCGTCCCTGATCCCTCAGGTTCGGGAATTTCAAACTTTTTTAACAAAGGTTTTTTTGAATCGGATGGATCGTACACAATGACTGAGGGGGTGGGCATCACCCGACTGGTGGAGAACTTCAAGTATATTCATCAGGATAGTTGCTTCACGATCAATGACCAGACATTAACTTCTCTTGCAGTCTTTATGCGTGAGCAGGAAGGCCTCGTGATGGGTATGAGTTCAATGTTAAATCTTGCGGGGGCATTCAGCACGGCACTTAAAATGGGGCCAGGTAAACGAATCTGTACCTTCATGTGCGATGGCGGCGAAAGAGCGATCTCGAAAATGTACAATCCTGAATTCCTGTTGGAAAAGGGTATTGATGGTTCTCTTCTTCCAGAAAAAGAGATTATAGAAATGTACAGAAAGCTCTAAAGAGATCTTTTTGGCAGATAAAAAGTTTTGAGTTCCGAATTATTGACGAGTTTTCCAGTCGAAAGATCCTCCGGATTAAATTCGGGAACGGGAAGCCCGTGTTGTAAGCAATAACGGGTATAGTATTCTTCCCTGGTAGGGTGCTCATCGGCCACGGCATTGACGACTCTGTTCCAGATGTTTTTTTCAATGATCGCCTTTGTCACGCCAATACAGTCTTCTAAATGAATCAGATTAACCGGCCAGTTTCGTCCGGATAAATTTTTTCTGCCACTGAGAAATTTTCCAGGATGCCTCTCATGACCAATGAGCCCTCCGAATCTTAAAATAGTCCATTGATTAAAGGACGATTTTACCCAGTTTTCCTGTTCAGAAAGTAATTCGCCACTTCTTGAGTCAGGGGCAGGTGTGACTGATGTTGAACTAATGAAGATGAGTTTTGTCGTTAATTTCCAGGGCCAGGATTTGAACCACTCGAGTTCTTCTTCAAAGGGAGGGATATTAAGAATAACAATATCGGCCTCAAGGCAGGATGTGGGAATTTCAGGGAAAGAAAGTTGAAAGACCTTGAAGCCTTTGCTTTCAAGATAGGTTTTTTTCTCTGGAGCTTTAGTTGTGCCCAAAACAGTGTGACCATCTTTAATGAGCTCCTCTCCAAGAGGAACGCCGTACCAGCCAAGCCCGGTTATACTGATTTTTATTTTTTCCATGTTGGGCCTGTTGTATAAAAAAACCGATAAAGTTGAGGGAAAGTAAATATTATTTTTCATGAAGCTTTGTTCTTAATCAAGCTCAAAACCCATTAAGTTTGAAATCTTTAGAACAGGCGCAAAATGAGTCCGGGATTTATGTCCCTTTATTGCAGGTTCGCCTATAATAGTCTGGATTAATGCAATAGAATGTTAGTTTGTGGAAGGAGCGTTATGAAATTATGTCTATGTCTTTTTTTGTTAAGTTCTTTTGCTTTTGCCGAAAATAAGTTCGGTTACTTATCTCCTGAAGATCAGAAATTTTATAAGAACGATATTATGGAAGGCAACAATCAGCGAGAGCGTGTAGATAGTCTTGTTAAAGAAGCGAACAAAATCTATGGTGAAATTTCGCTCATGAAAGCAGAAATTCAAACATTGAAAAAAGAAGTTGAAGAACTTAAGAAGGGAAAATGAGAATCTATTTTGAAACTCCAATCAACTTACCTTTTGAAAAAGTGAAAGATCAATTTAATCGAGAGCTTTTTCTTTGTCTGTCTCCGGATCTTATTCCTTTTGAACTAAAGCGTTTCGATGGATGTAAAAAAGGTGATGAGGTTCATTTGATCCTGGGTCCCAAAGGGTTCAGGCAGGAGTGGGTGAGTCTTATCACACTTGATGAAACTACTGAGAAAGGCTGGTCCTTTATTGATGAAGGAACAAAACTCCCCTGGCCTTTAAAAACATGGAAGCATCAACATAGGGTTGATAAAGTTTCTGATTCTGAATGTAAAATTGTCGACGATATTCAATACCAGTGCTCACCAACTTTTCTGGGACCATGGATGAAACCATTTCTTTGGTCTGTGTTTGCAGTCAGACCAGGGCGCTATAAAAAGTTTTTTAAGGAATAATATGAGGCTTCTTTTTATCTTTGTGGTTCTTTTTTCCTTTAACCTAAATGCAAAAACAATCTTGATCTTAGGTGATTCACTGACTGAGGGGTATCAGCTTGCCAAAGAAGAAGCCTACCCGGCCATTGTTGAGCGGGAACTCAGAAAATCCCATGAAAATATAAAAGTGATAAACGGGGGAGTCAGTGGTGCCACGTCTGCCAGTGGTTCAAGAAGGCTTGATTGGTACCTTAAGGCAAAACCCGATATTATAATTCTCGCTCTCGGGGCCAACGATGGTCTCAGGGGATTGAAGATTTCAGAGACCGAAAAAAATCTTTCTCTGGCAATCGAGAAAGCACAGAAAAGTGGCATTACGGTTATCCTGGCCGGGATGAAAATGCCAACGAATATGGGTGAGCCTTATCGAAGTCAATTTGAAAAAATATTTACTTCACTTGCCAAAAAATATTCTCTGAAACTTTTGCCCTTCCTCCTTGATGGAGTGGGGGGGAAACCACAGTTTAATCTGCCGGATGGTATTCATCCGAATCCTAAGGGCCATGAAATCATGGCACGATCTGTACTCAAGATTTTGGAGAAAGAGTTATGAGTGAATCGACTATCGATGTCAGGGATCTTAAAAAGAGCTACGGAGAAGGTTCTTCCCGGGTAGAAGTCTTAAAAGGCCTGAGTCTTATTATAAAAAAAGGTGAAACTCTTGCCCTGACCGGTAAATCAGGCTCCGGAAAATCGACCTTACTTTCTTTGCTCTCGGGCCTTGATCGTCCTGATTCCGGAGATATTATTTTCCAGGGAAAAAACATCGCTGGAATGTCTGAAAAGGAACTGACTCAGTTCAGAGCGGCCCATATCGGTATTGTGTTTCAACAATTTCATCTTATCTCAACATTGACGGCCTTTGAAAATGTTCTGCTTCCCCTGGAGATTTTAAAAAAGGAAAACGGAAGACAGATCGCCTTAAATCTTATGGAGTCTGTCGGACTTACTCATCGAAAGGATCATCTTCCTTCCGAACTAAGCGGCGGAGAGTGCCAACGAGTTGCTATTGCCAGATCGTTGGCGATCAGTCCTGCCATTCTCTTTGCTGATGAACCGAGTGGAAATCTCGATGAGGAAACTGGCACCAAAGTGATGGATCTTTTGTTTCAGATGGTAGAAAAAACCAATACAACTCTTATCCTCATCACTCATGATCCTGACCTTGCCCGTAGATGTGAGCGAGTCGTCCATCTTGAGCATGGGAGACTTTTGTGATTTTTAAATTCTTCTTCATGAAGGAAATGAAGAAGTATCCCTTCTTTTTTATTCTTTTATTTTTCACATCCTTTCTGGGAACACTCGGCTTAATTGGCATCAGTATTGTTTCCGGTCAGATTCAGGAAAAACTTAAGGCCAGTGCAAACGAACTACTCACATCTGATATTGCTGTTTCTGCCCGTCGGGAACTTTTTTCCCAAGAACAAAAAATACTTCGATCAATTTTTAGTGAAATCGAGCATCGGGAATATAAAGTCATTGATATCTATTCAATGGTTACTCATCAGAAAAAAAAGACTTCGAGACTGGTTGAAATACGTTCCTCTGAAAATGGATTTCCTTTTTATGGTAAAATCACTCTTCAGGAAGGAGAATTTTCAAATCAGGATCTCTTCATCTCAAGAGATCTTGCAGATTTGTGGCAAGTCTTTCCGGGTGAAGAATTAAAGGTTGGAGATCTTATCCTGAAGATCTCTGGCATCGTTGAGAGGGATTCCTCTTTGGGCCTCAGGGGTTTTTCACTGGCCCCAAGAATTTACCTGCCATTAACAAAGCTGACGGATACGGGTTTATTGAGGCCCGGAGCAACCGGAAGTTTCTCGTATCATTTTAAATTAAAAGAGTTTGATGAAGATCGAATCTCTCAATTGAAGGGCCTCATTTATGACAAGATAAAAGATCCGGCGGTTAAGATCACTCTGCCTCAGGATAGTTCGGAACAAACGGGAAGAGTGATTAATGTGCTGACTAATTTCATGGCGCTCTCAGCAATGGTTGGTTTAATTCTTTCCCTAATCGGCATCTTCTATCTTTACCAATCCCACCTTCACGCTCGCCTGAAGGATCTTTGTCTTTTAAACCTTTACGGCATTAGTAAAAAACAAATTATAGCAGGAATTTCTGCTCAGTTTTCCTTTGTGTTTTTTCTAGTGATGATCTTCGAGATTATTCTCATTATTCCGCTCTACGATCTCCTGGCACCACTTTTATCCAACGGCCTCGGTCTTGAACTCGGGCCCGAGGTCAATGTTTCTCTTGCCCTGAGGGATATTCCCTTTCTTTTCGGACTCGCTCTTTTCGTTCTCGTTCCACTTCTTTTCGGATTAATGAGAACTGAGATGGGAGTCCAGCTTAAGGCACAGAAAATTTCCATGGGACGGTTTCGGTTTTTTGATTTTTTACCATTCATTCTTTTTCTCTGGCTTTTTTCCGGCTACATCGGACATTCTTTTAAAACTGGAAATATCTTCTTCGCTGCCCTTATTTTGGTCTTTTCCATATCAACGGCGATCGTGAAGTGTGGACAATGGATCATTAAAAAACTGATTTCAGGACGAGGTCTCAGACTTCCGAATCTGGAAAATGGGATCGCCTTAAGGAGCCTGACTCGTTCAGGCCATAAACTGACTTTAAGCTTCCTCTCACTTGCCATGGGGGCAACCCTTATTTCTTTTATCCTTCAATTGGATAAGATGATTTTAAAAGAATTTTCTGTCGATAATAAGAAACCTTCTTTATTCATCTTCGATATCCAGGAAGAACAGATGGATCCATTTGTAGAGGCCGCTAAGGCCAATGGCTCTCCGCTGGCATTTATGACTCCGATGATCAGGGCACGTTTGGAGAAAGTGAATGATTCAAAGTTTGTCAGAAATAAAAAGGATTTTGATTTTCGGGCGCGTGAAGAAGATGAAGATGCGAGATTTCGGAATAACGGTCTCAACTTAACTTATCGTAGTTATCTGACGGATGCGGAGAGAATTATCAAAGGATCTCCATTCCCCCCGGGTGGCACTCCTGAGGGAAGATTACCTTTTATCTCACTCGAGAAAAGATGGTCCGAGAGAATGGGGATTGCTTTGGGGGATAAGCTCACCTTCGATGTTCAGGGAGTCGAATTCGAGGGAGTTGTCCACAATATTAAAGAAGTGAAATGGACTTCATTTTATCCCAATTTTTTTGTGACCGTGGAACCTGGAATCATCAGTGCAGCACCGAAAACCTTCCTCGCCATTCTTCCCTCAGGATCCAAAGAAAAAAAACTTTCGCTTCAAAGGCTAACAGTTGAAAAGTTTCCCAATATTTCATTCATTGATGTAGGAGACCTGGTTGGTAAACTCAGTCAGTTGTTCGAGAACTCACGCAAGGCAATAGAAATTATCTCCTGGCTCTCTCTCGGAGTTGGTCTCATCATTTTGTATGGCCTGTCCCATGATCAGGTTTATCGTCGTTATTATGATATTGCCCTATTAAAGACACTGGGATTTTCACCCAACAGAGTGAGATTAAATTTATTACATGAATTTGGTACTGTTTTTTTCTCTGCTATGGCCGCAGGACTCTTTTTAGGTTGGTTTATTGCTCAAATCATTGGCAGGGAACTCTTTAAGCTATCATGGAGCATAGACTTACCCCGCATTATCTATCCGGCAATTCTGTTAAGTGTTCTATGTTTGGCCACAATTATCATCGCCTCTTGGCGCGCTGTACAGGCTAAGCCTCGAGAACTATTATCTGATGCTTAGGTACCTTTTTTCTTTCCTTCTGGAATGGGAGTCATTAAAATTTTCAGCATGTTCGATATAGAATTTAGCCAGCAAGCACTCATGACTTTCTTCTCCCAATACGCTTATCAGCCGATCTATGTGTATGGATTCATCACTATTTTTATGTTTGCCAGCTCATTCGGGTTTCCTGTACCCGAAGAAATTGTCCTGATCACTTCGGGGCTTGTTGCTTTCATGGCCCATCACCCAGATAGATTTCCTCCCCCTTATCCTGGCGCCGAAGGTGTTAACGTTTTTACTCTCGCCCTGGTGTGTTTTTTAGCCGTTTTTCTAAGTGATATAATTGTTTATTTGATTGGAAAATTTTTTGGGGCGAAAATCATTAAGACTAAATTTTTCCAAAGGCAGGTGGCCGGCCGAGGGTTTGACACAATCAACACCTGGTTTCAAAAATATGGTGGATGGGCCAGTGGTCTGTTTCGGTTCACTCCGGGCCTGCGTTTTCCAGGTCACCTAAGTTGTGGCCTTCTGGGCATACCTCTTTGGAAGTTCGTTCTCATTGATGGATTGGCAGCATTAATATCTGTTCCGACACAAATTTATTTGGTTTCAACCTACGGCGAGATCATTATAGATAAGCTTGCGGAGTTAAAAATATATTTAGGAATTATTCTAGGAATTCTTTTTGTTCTATGGCTTATTAGAAAAGTTTATCTGAAAAACGTCAGACAAAATCTTTAATTTACAAAAATATCTCGCAGGCATTTTCAAGTTTCTGAGCTAGCTCCTTTCTGAATTGAGATAAATCAGAGTATTTAAAAACGACAGTTTTTTTGAGTTCCCTTATATCGTCAGTGAAATCGGGAAATCCCCAGTTAATACTTGAAACGATGCTAAGTTCCCCATGATCTGCACTCAATTCCCGGATGTTGACTGAAAGCTCATACTTCACATAAGGGGCCTGAGACTTGGGAACTGACTTGGCAAGTTCAATGATGCCTTTTCTTCCAACAGCATTTGTCAGTTTAAGTGCATCGACCATTGAGCTTTCCACCGATCTCGCCCCCCAGAGGTGAGGACCCCATTGAGAAGTTTTGAGATCCTTGTTGCCGGTCGTCTCCAGGTAGCGATAATAGAAATGATCCAGAGTCGTGAACAAGTACTCATAGAGTTTAGATTCATCCCCATAACTGGATCGGACCTTTTCCTGCCAGTCCAGTATCTGTTTGTCACTCATCGATTTTCCCCGTTAAGATGTCTGAATGAATGTTTATTCACCCCGAACTGATTTTGTTATTGTAGAAGACTTCTTCACAGCGTTGCAAGCCGCTGAATGGTTAAATGACATAATTAATCTTGGAAGTGATAAAACCAGAGGGTTTCATCATCCTGATCTCAAACCTAATCGCTTTCATAAGGCCCCTAAATATCCAGTTAAAAAGTTTATGTGCCTTGGTTTATTTTGGAATCCCCTGGACTACCGTTACTACGAAAAAATCCCTGGTCTTGATGTGAGTCCCCATCCGATTCCTTTGAAGTTGTTGAATTTATCGGAGGAGATTATTAATACCTTTTATCCATCTAATCGCTATCAACCCCAGAGTGTCATGGTTAATTACTATACCGAGAATTCTTCGATGGGTTTACATGTGGATAAGGATGAGGACAACAAGGAAGCTCCTATCATAGGTCTTAACTTCGGTTCGGCCTGCAGGTTTTTCTACGAGAATGAGAAAGGTGAAATGAATGATGTGCGAATTCCGGGAAATAGTATTTATATTTTTGGAAAATCAGCAAGACTCATGAGACACGGGCTGGGATCAATCTACACCAAGACTCTCTCCCCGGGTTCTGATTCTTTTTTAAAAAATAAAGAACGATTAAATCTTACGATCAGGCAGGTATTAAAGAGTGATTTGATCAGCGTAGTTTGATTGAATTTTCACGAGGGTCATTTCAAAAATCGGGATGAGATCATTTTGATTTTTTTCAAAACATAACTTCGAAAAGACCGAGATCATTTTTTCTTTTTCGAGGTTAATAGATTCATGAACAGCATGAATCGCATGCTTGTACTGGTCATCATTCCATGGAAGTTTTTTAGAAAGACCGTTTTTAACGTCGTAAATGGACTTGTAAAGATCAGGATAAAGTTCAATGAGCTTGAGAGTTACATAGTTTAACTGACCATTTAGGATATCCTGGAATGCAGGACGTCCGGTCTGACTAAATCCATCGACAATATCATCGGCCATCTGGAAAATAAGTCCGATTCTTTCCCCTAAATAGGCCATGGATTCGATGTCCTGGTGGCCGGCCAATTTGGCAGGGGTCGTGCATGAGTAGCGTATGAGACTTCCTGTCTTCTTAATGCAGATTAATTCCAGGTCCTCGAAGAGAACCTGTTTTTTTGATTTCAAATCATACTGAAGCCACTCACCATCTGCCAGATCCTGAATGCATCTCGTAAGGTCAATCAAAAGCTCATTATTGTTGGCCTGAGCGAGTTCCCCCATAATAGACGCCAGAACATAATCACCGGCGAGAATGGCCGTCGTGTTGTTTCGGAGTGAATTGAGAGTAGGGTGATTTCTTCTTTTATTGGAATCATCAATCACATCATCATGAATGAGACTTGCAAGGTGAGTGAGTTCAACCGCCCTGGCGTAAGTTTTCAGAGTTTCATAGGAAAGGCCAAAAACTTTTCCCATCAAAAACATGAGACCCGGACGAAACTTCTTTCCACCCGCCTGAACGAGATCATCGATTTCTTTTGAAAGCGCACTGATGGTATTGTTAGACATTTCTAACTGCAAATCATCAATATTTGTTTTGAGCTCCTGAAGTATCATCACAAGTATCCTTAATTAAACCGAATTTTATTTGATCTTATGGCCTTAGGCAAGAAAAGAGGTCTAAGAGTTGTACAAATGTATATTCAACGCAGCCCTTTTAATTCATCAGTTTTGGCGTCATAATGATTTATCAAAAAAACCTTGTCGGGAGAGAGTATGCGGTTTTTCTTCATTTTCGTGATCTTTTGCAGCACTGCTTTTGCCAGCGATTTTTATTCGATTCAAGATAAGAGTATTAAAGGAATTGATTTCAAGATGTCTGAGCTTAAAGGGAAATCAGTTTTAATCGTAAATATTGCATCACAATGTGGTTTTACAGGACAGCTTGACGGGCTTGAGGCGATCTACAAAAAATATAAGGACAAAAATTTTGTCGTTATAGGTGTACCTACCAATGACTTTGGCGGGCAAACTCCTGAAGATGACAAGGCGATGTTGGAGTTTTGTCAGAAAAACTACAATGTTAGTTTTCCCATTCTCACGAAAAAGACCATAAAAGGATCGGAGAAAAGGCCCCTTTATAAATATTTAACTGAAAACACGCCAAAAGAATTTCAGGGTGACGTCAAATGGAACTTTGAAAAATTTCTGGTGGATAAAAAGGGCAATGTCATTGCGCGATTCAGTTCCTTAACGGGTCCCGAAAACAAAGAGTTAATACAAAAAATTGAAACAACTATTAAATAACAAAACCATCGTTGTTGGGGCCGGAGGGGGAGGAATCGCTTCCGCTCTTCTGGCCGCTCATCGAGGTGAAATAGTGACCTTGATTGAATCTCACTCTGCACTCGGAGGCTGCGCTTCCTGGTTTAGGAGAGGTCAATATATATTTGATGCCGGTGCGACGACACTTTCCGGAGTTGGTGTTAACGAACCATTGGGTCAACTTTTTAAGTCCCTTGGTCATTTCCCTCAGCTTATGGCCTCTGACCCGGGTATTGTTTTTCATCTTTCTAGTGGCAAGGTCATTCGTTACCATCGTGATTTTGAAAAATGGATGGAAGAGCTTAGCGTTCACTTTCCCTCTCTTAAACACCGGCCTTTCTGGGAATTAACGACAAAAATTAATAAAAAGAGCTGGTCCCTTCTTAGGGATGTAAAAACTTTTCCCTTTAAGAGTCCAAAAGACATACTGGAAATTGTTAAATTCCCTCAACACGCCTTTCTTCTTCCCTATCTTCTGATTTCCACTGAGCTGGCCCTGAAACATTTTGGTCTCGACCACCCGGAATACCTCGAATTAGTGAATGGTATCCTTTTAATTTCTGCCCAGGCAAATTCGGAACATATCCCTTTCTTAGTTGGCGCGATGGCGCTTTCTTACCCCGCAGAAACCTATGCACCGGTTGGTGGAATGAAAGGTCTGATGGATTTCTTTGAAAACGAGCTTGTTAGAACAGGTGTCGACATTAAGAAGAGCACAAAAGTAGAGTCTTTCAAGGGCAATGAAGTCACTCTCGAAGATAGTGAAAAACTTTTTGCCGACAAACTGATCATCAATCTGCCGGTCTGGAATATGGCCGAAATGACTGAGGGATCACTGAAAGATAAATTAGCTAAAGAGAGTCAGAGTCATCCCGGTTCCTGGGGCGCATTGACAGTGTATTTTGGAGCGAGATCTGAAGTGCATGATTTTTATCACCAGATTCATCTCAATCATCCTAAAATAAAAAATTATTTTGTTTCATTTTCCATACCTGGGGATCATAGCAGGGCGCCACAAGGCCATCAGGCCGTCTCTATTTCCACTCATGTTTATGCTGAAGATAATGTAGATAAAAATGAGCTTTCTCAAATTATTATGAAAGACTTTATTAAACGATTTCCGGTATCGGAAGTTAAATTCCTAACAACCGGATCTCCTCGCTCCTTTGAACGATACACGGGAAGAAAAAGCGGTTTTGTTGGAGGACTTCCTTTCCTTTTTGGGAAAAATCCATTGTCACTGATCGGCCCCTTAACCGCCACAAAGGGCGTGTTCCGGGTTGGAGACACCGTTTTTCCCGGTCAGGGTTTGTGCGGGGTTGTCGCTGGTGCCCTTCAGCTGCATCATCGGTTAGTCAGAGAATGATTTTCTTCGATAGTTCTAATCGACTTTTCATTCATGGGGTGAATTATAAAACCTTAACCTCAAGTGGTTTTGACAATTTCAGATTAAGGTCTCTTTGAGGAAAGGCCATCTCGATCTTGTTCTGCTTAAAGCGCTCATCAATTTTAAAACGAATAGGACTTCTTACCTCGGCCAGTGAGGATACTTCGCTGAGATCACACCAAAAAAGAAGTTGAAAATCGAGATTACTATCATTGAAATTTTCAAACAGGACCAATGGAAGCGGGGACTGGAGAACTCCTTGTGTATTGAGAAGAACATCCATGCAGATGTTTTCCACCATTCTCACGTCTGAGCCGTAGGCAACACCAAAGCTCACTGAAGTTCTGACAACGGGATTTTCATATGACCAATTAAGAACACTTTTTTCCAGAAAAAAACTATTGGGGACAACGAAGATTTTACCTTCCGCATTTTTTACCTGAGTGCTTCGGGTACCAATCACAAGAACAGTGCCGGAAATATTTTCGAGTTCTACGATATCTCCTACCTTGATGGGCTTCTCAACCAAAAGAATAATGCCTGAAATGAAGTTATTAACGATGTTTTGTGATCCAAATCCAACACCGATGGCAAGTGCACCTCCGAAAACAGTGAAAACTGTCAGAGGAATCCCCGCTATCGCGAGCGAAAGGGTGACAAAGCCCGCCAGGCATCCATAGAAAACAAATGTCTGATAAGTATTTTGAGAACTTTTATCATCAACAAAAGGCTTTATGAGTCTACGATCGATTGCCTTAGAGGCCATTCTCGATAGTCTGGTTGCAAAAAGAAGCATCACCAGGGCCATGATCAAATTGCCCATACCCAACTTAATACCGGCCACTGTAAATAGTTTGTGATTCCATAAATGGGCAATAGGAGCAAGAAATTCATTAACCTGTTCGAGCATGATTTCCTCAAGAAATTTCAAGTGCTTATAGTCCTATAAATTTGTCACGCCCCATGGACTTCGTCTACTGTTTGGTATATAAAACACTGCTATGATGAAAAGCTTTTTACCTCATTTATCAACCATATTACTCGTCCATGTTCTTTTTCTCATGGGAACCTGGCAATTGTCCCAAAATGATGACCACAAAGACCGTCCTTCAAAGCTCGGATCGAACGTTTTAAAACTTCAGATCGCCTCAAAGGTCATCATTAACTCAGCTCAGGTTCAGAAAAAAAATCGAAAAGTTGTTCCCACTCATCCACTCAAACCTGAAACTGCACCGATGATTCAGGAAAAAATGCCTTTGCCTGTATCTGAAAGCGCACATCAAACGGCCGGTTCTGAATTTGGAACCAACTCAAAAGGCAGAACTGATCAGCTTTCAGTCTATAAAGCGGAATTACGTGCCATGATTGATAAAAATAAATATTACCCCGCAATCAGCAGACGACTCGGACAAACCGGGACCGTTGTTGTTGCCTTTACGTTGCTTGAAGATGGGAATATTATTGACGTGAGAATTGATAGACCGTCCCGTTTTTCGCGATTGAATTCATCAGCACTCGAAGCTGTGATGAAAGTTGAGCGCTTCAGGCCTATTCCAAAAGAAATTGGCGGGGGCAGGATGGATATAAAGGTTCCGTTAAAATTTGTGACTATTTAGTTTTTTATAAAAAAGGAATTTTATGCGCTTGATTGATTTCATCAACGCTGGTGGATCGATTACCTGGATCCTCGTTGCCATGAATGTCGTTGGACTTTCCCTTATCCTTTGGAGACTTTTCATTTTCAGGGATTTTAAGAAAAGAATTGATTCAGAGGCCAAGTTACTTGCGACCGATCTTTCTAGTCGCTTCAAAAACGCCAATCTTATTTCACACATGGATTTAGTTAAGGATAGCATTTCTCAAAGAGTGCATGAACTTGAAGTCGGAATGACGAGCATCAAGGTTGTAGCAACGACTGCCCCGCTTCTTGGTCTACTTGGAACGGTTATTGGTATCTATGAGGCCTTCCAGGTGATATCTGCAAAAGGTCTTACTGATCCAGGTCAATTTGCCTCAGGGATTTCATATGCCCTCATTACAACGATTGTCGGGCTGATTGTGGCCATTCCTCACTTTATTGCTCATAACTATCTTTCTGGTGAGCTTGATTCCCTTGAAATTAACATGGAAAAGCATATTGCTCCGATGCTAAAAGCTGAGTAACGAAATGGGACGAAGACAACGGCGAGAATCCTTATCTATGGATCTCACACCACTAATTGATATGGTGTTTCTCTTATTAGTGTTCTTCCTCGTCACCTCGACTTTTAAGAAAGATGAATTGGCACTTCTTCTCAGGCTACCCAAAACAGAGCAGGGGGCCGGATCTGAAAAAAAAATGGATCAACTCACTATTGAACTTACAGACAATGACGTTGCAGTTAATGGAAAAAAATCTTCAATGGAAGAGTTACCAGACACTTTTCAGAAAGCTGAAAAAGAGACGCTGGTTAATCTGAGAGTCGATGGGGATGTCAAATATACAAGACTAGTTAAAGTCCTCGATTTATTACAGATGAACAAATTGGAAAACATTTCTCTTATTACCGATAAGGAAAAATAGATTTGGCATGAATTCTTTACAATCTGACTTATGGCCAGCCTAAAACGAGTTATACTGGACAGATGAGAAAGACTTTTATCATTTCAATTCTAATATTCAGCTTTAACTCATTTGCGGGAAAAGATATTTTCTGCTCGCTCAAGCACTCTGATTCTGTGATTGCTGTTGCTAAAAAACATTCAGGATATGATAAAAACCTCCACTGTAGCGTCTCCTGCATGCTGAGTTTGAGATGCAGCAGTAAGGAAGTTTTACTCGTGGGTTATCTCAAGGAATTCAAAGATCTTCTTGGACATGGAACTCCGGATAGGGAAGACATTGAAGCTGACAAATTCGGTATAAGGCTAGTGATTAACAAAAGGGCCCTTGAAGATCAGGAGTGCCTTGATCAGTGTGACCTAAAGTACTAGCAGCTTAAAAAATTCTTAGACATTCATTTTCAGATTCAATAAGTTGTTTTCAACGCCCTCTGGATAGTTGTACATTATGCTTTTAAACAAGTGTTTAAAACAATTGTCTACGGGATGTTGAAATGTCTAAGATCACGAAATCTATCGCTTTTTTATCACTTTTTATTCTTTTACCTAGAGTCCATGCGGAATCCATTCTCATTTCTGAGAAGTCTTTAAATGAAATAAGTCACAGAGGTGCACCGGGAATTGATCAAATTGAGGCCGCTTTTTTAAACTCATCATTAAAGGAAGGGGAAACATCTCAAAAGTTTTCTCCTGAACTTTTCGGTAGATCAACTTATGCTGAAACCAATGAACGTGCCCTCATTGAATTTCAACCAGTATTCACTCCCATCAAGCAGGCCCAGGTTGGGGTGAGGAAAAACTTCAAAGAAGGTTTTGATACTTCCGCTTACGTTGTGACAGATCAGCGCTCAGCTGAAAATCCCTTCGTCGGTAAGTTAAATAACGTCACCACAACAACTTTGGCCTTCACGGCACAAATTGATCTCTGGAAAAATCTTTTTGGCAGAATGAGCAAGGCGGAGCTGGAATCGGCGGGTCTTGAGAAGAAAAGAGCAGAGATTGAAAGAGAGATCCAATTAAACACTTTTAAAATATCCATGAGGAGAATTTTCTGGGGACTTGTCGCCAATAATGAATCCGCTCTTATTTCTGAGCAGCTCCTTCAAACTGCTCAAAGACAGGTCAACGAGGCGAAGCTTCGCCAGAAAAATGCGGTCGCAGAGGCGGACGAAGTTGCCCGATATGAGGCCCAGCTTGCTTCAAGGGAGGGAACGCTCCTTTATTTAAAATATCAAAAAGAAAATTTAACAAAACAGCTGAGAAATCTTCTTCCGGAGCTTGCTGGTAAAGAAATTGAACTCGCCAGGTATGATTTAAGTCAAACGCTGACTGAAGTCATCACATGTACCGCGACGATTTCACAGGAAATTCAGACGCCTTATCAATTCACAAAATACGATGAGGCCTTATCTCTTTTAAAACAGATCAAAACTAATAATTCAATTGTCAATTCCCGTTACTCTGATGCTGAGATCAAACTCTTTGGTACCGTTAAATCAACAGGGGTTGGATCAGAAAATGTTGAAACTAAATATGTCAGAGGAAGTTTTGGAAGTTCAATTACGGATCAAAGAGAACAAAACAGAACTGGTTATGAAGTCGGGGTAAATTTTAACCTTCCTTTGGGTGATGTTAAGAAAAATACCCAGAGAGTGAAGGAGCTGTATGATGAGAAAAGACTGGCCGCTTTAATAAATTCAACTGACGCCCAAGTCGTGACCACTCATCAGCA
>CAXNNO010000017.1:0-15797 GCA_964203555.1 Bacteriovoracales bacterium | reverse complement strand
CCCATTGTTGATGGTAAAATTCTGAAGATCCTCTACTTTTGATAAGGAAATGAGATGCCTGTCTGATGTTGAGACCCCATATGTTTTGTTGATGAGTGAGAAATCATAAATATCCTTAGTGATAATATGGGTCCAGTCGTGCTCCTCGGGATTCTCGAGCGGATCTACCCACACCATGCTTCTGGAAACAAAATAATCAGTTAGCTCTTGAATGAAATCACCAGTCAAATTCAGGATAGCAATCGGTTTCTTAGGCTTTTCCATCTAGGTACCCGTGTCCTTTATCTTTTTAAAATGCTCGAGGGTGAAAAATAATCTTCTAAAAACTTTACTAACAGGCAATTCGAGTAGCTTTCTACTTTTAAATCCAGTGAGAAATTCCATCACATTGGTTTCAAAATTATATTCCGGTAAAATTTCAACTATCGCATCAGAAAATATAATAACAGCTTCCCATGTCGAAACTTGGGCCTTAAAAACTCCTCGAGGGAAACCTGAGCCATTCGATAACTCGTGTTGAAAAAGAACCGCCTCGGCAAGTTCCGGGAAATTCAAAATGTTTAATGATTTAAGCATTTCGTAACTCTTTTCCGGATGAGCGATGAATGTGTCTTTTTCCAATTCAGTTGCTTTCTCATTTTCTAGATAACCTCGACCTGAACCCGGCATTCGACTCTCTAAATTGCACGCTTCGGCCACAAAATAACTATAACTTATTTCACAAAGACCTATATCGAGGGAAAAAGTAACATTGTAAAAATCCCGCAACATCGGGAAGTGATAAAAGTCATTTGATATGCCGACTAAAATACTAAAGGCGGCGGAATAAAATGATTTTCTAAAAAGATACATATCCGTTTCATGCATCATGAGCTGCTGAGGTATAGGGAGTTCACAAAACTCCTCGTAACAGGCCATCGCAAAACTTAGGAAGTGGGCTTCCGTTGAATAAACCGCACAAAAGTAACTCAGAATCTCCGTACATTTAGCACGGAGTTCTTTTTCCAACTTCATCGCTTTCAATTCATTAAAGTGTTTTTTGAATTGTTCTTTGGCAACTTCATCGACGACTGGTTGAAAATCAAATTCGTGATTATTGATCGCCTGTTTTTTTATGAAGTCTGGATCGACAAAGACTCCAGGCTTCATCAAATAGAACTTCCTCTCACCCACTGAGAGGTACAGGTGACCGTCGCAAATATTTTTCTTTGCGACGTCGCTTACGAGTAGTTTAACAAGTTGTGAGTTTTCAATTTTCATAAAATCCAATAGTTCTAAAGACATATCGGTCAGAAAATTAAGATTTTAAGGGGATCTTTTTAAAATCATCCGCTGATAAAGGCGGATCCTTTGGTGGACGTTTTTACTAAGCTTTCGTAGACTCTGTTTTCACAGGAGAATTTATGAGTTTTCAATTAATTGACTGGGTTTTCATCCTTGGCTACATTTTTGTCGTATTCGCCATAGCCTGGTATTCACGTGACGAAATGCACGAAAAAGATCTAAAAACACCTGAGGCAATCGCTCAGGAAAAATACATGGCCAATAAGTCCCTCACTTTTCTTGAGTCAATCTGTTCGATTATTGCCACCGAAGTTTCAGCACTCACATTCATCGGAATTCCGGCCGTCGCCTTTAAGTCGGATTTTACTTTTATTCAAATTTACATGGGTGCTATAGCCGCCAGATTTGTTATCGCCATGGTGTTTCTACCAAGAGTCTACGACAAAGGGCTCACGATCTATGAAGTCATGGCCCGGGAAACAGGCCTGCCTTCAGGCCAGAGAGCAGTAGCGATCTTTTACTCTCTCGGTAAAGTTGTCTCAGTCGGAGTAAGACTTTTTTCTGGTTCCATTATGGTGGCAACGTTTTTTGAAGTCGATATCTACATCGGACTTGCATCGGTGACCTTCATGACTTTAATTTACATTCAAATCGGCGGTCTTAAGGCCGTCGTTCGAACGGACATGCTTCAGATGTCGCTTTTCATTATTGGCGGCCTTCTGGCCCATTATTTAATCCCAAAAACCGCCGGTGTGAGCTGGGGCAGCATGATGACCCTGGCCCAGGAAGCAGGCAAAACCTCTTTTCTTGATTTCACAAATCCCTGGCCGTTTGTCATTGGCATTTTCGGTGGTTTTCTCTTCGATATGTCCACTCATGGTGTGGATCAGGATTTTGCTCAAAGAATCACCGCCAACAAGAAACTCAGGCATGGTCAGTATGCGATTTTCTTCTCATCTTTTATTTCGATCGGTGTTGGGCTTTTATTCCTGAGTGTCGGTTCTCTTCTTTGGGCGTACTACCAAAGTCATCCGATGCCGGACGTAAAAGGGGCCGACTATTTATTTCCTCATTTTATAGTCACCTATTTTCCGTTGGGCCTTCGGGGAATCATGGTCGCGGGTGTTTTGGCAGCGACCATGAGTGTGCTGGATTCGACCATCAATGCTCTGTGCGCGACTTCTTACAATGATATCTTTCCCAATCGTGACCCAAAAAAAATGAAATTCTACGGCCTCATGGATTCAATTGTATGGGGAGTCGGCATCCTGACTATTGCAATCGTTGCTTCCAAAAGTGAAGGACTACTGTATTTAGGCCTTAAGGCACAGTCATGGACAGGAGGCACTCTCCTTGCTCTTTTCTTAACAAAAGTGGTGTTTAAAAAATACTTCAGGTATCAACTAACACCATGGAGTGTCGTGGGGGCGTATATCTTTGGGATGTCAGGCGTGTATTTAAACACTCAGGTCCTCAATTGGAATTGGAACCTGAATGTTTATTGGGGATGTGGATTGAGTATTATCTTTTTAAAGATATTTTCATCACTTAAATCAGTGAAGCAAGGTCCGCTTTGACTTCACCCTTGGGTATTGCCGAAAGAAGTGCCCGCGTATAGGCCTCTTTCGGATTTTTATAAATGTTAGTGGCCTTATCCATCTCAATTATTTTTCCACAGTTCATGACACCAACTTCGTCCGCAATAAAATTAACCACGGAAAGGTCATGAGAAATGAAGATATAAGTCAGATGGAATTCTTCCTGAAGATCAAGAAGTAGGTTCAAAACCTGAGCTTGAATAGAAACATCAAGTGCCGAAACTGATTCATCACAAATGACAAATTCCGGCCTCAGCATCAAGGCACGGGCAATGCAAATTCTCTGTCTCTGACCACCGGAAAATTCATGTGGGTAGCGATTCATTAATGATGATTTGAGTCCCACTTTTTCAAAAAGTTCTTTGGCCATATCCAGTCGTTCATTTTTAGATCCCCCCACATTATGTATGTTAAGAGGCTCGGTAAGAATTTCGGAAACGGTCATTCTTGGATTAAGCGAGGAGTATGGGTCCTGAAAAATAATCTGCATTTTTCGTCTCAAGAGACGAAGTTCTTCTGAATAAACATGTGTAATGTCTTTACCATTGTAAATAATGCTACCCGAGGAAGGCTCTACGAGCCTGAGTATGGATCGTCCCAGAGTTGTTTTACCACAGCCCGACTCTCCAACAAGGCCGAGAGTTTTTCCTTTCTTGAGAGTAAAACTCACATCATCAACCGCTTTGAAGTGATCAATCGTTCTGCCGAAGAATCCTCCCTTGACAGGAAATTGAGTAACCAAATTTTTCACTTCAAGGAGAATGTCCGAAGATTTTTCTTTTTCCTGCTCTTTATCAAAGACAATAACTCTTTCGGCAGAAACATGCTTTTCGACTCCGCTTTCGTCCATGAAATCACTAACAGTCAGAAGACGTCGTGGATTGGCGCCAAGTTTGGGTCTGCAGGCAAGAAGTCCCTTGGTATAGGGATGTTTTGCCGTATAGAAAATTTCCTTGGCATTATTTTTTTCAACAACATTGGACCTGTACATGACGACGACATCATCAGCAATATCACCAATAACACCAAGATCATGAGTGATAAACATCATGCTCATGTGGTACTGCTGCTGGAGTTTATAAAGAAGATCCAGAACCTGCTTCTGGATCGTTACATCTAGCGCCGTCGTGGGTTCATCCGCGATGAGAAGCTTGGGCTCACACGCTATCGCCATGGCAATCATAACCCTTTGCTTCTGGCCCCCGGACATTTCATGGGGATACTTGTGTGCGCTGACCTTGGGGTTAGGAATTCCCACCTGGTTCATCAGATCGACGGCGCGATCCCAGGCCTCTTTTCCAGATACATTTTTATGCACCCGGACGGCCTCAGCTATTTGATCGGCAACTTTAAAAACAGGATTCAGACTGGTCATCGGTTCCTGGAAAATCATCGAGATTTGATTTCCACGAATACTTCTCATCTGGGCATCATTAAACGTTAAAATGTCCTGACCATTGAAAATGATTTCACCTTGAGGGATTTTAGCAGCTGGTTTTTGGAGAAGACCCATGACGGCAAGTGAGGTTACGGATTTACCCGAACCTGATTCTCCGACGATACCAATCGTTTTCCCGGCCGGTATATCGAAGGAAACATTGTTGACGGCCCTGGTAATTCCCTCACCTGTCTGGAATTCGACCACGAGATTTCTTACTGAAAGAAGTGGTGATGTCATTGCTATTTTCCTTTTAGCTTTGGATCAAGGGAATCACGTAAGGCATCCCCTAGTAAATTAAACGCAAGTACGACCAAAAACATGGCAGTTGTCGCCGCTGCAAGCTGCCACCAAACACCCCTAGATAATTCAAGTTTTGCATCATCAATCATTGTTCCCCAGCTAGGCTCTCCCTGAACTCCGAGACCAAGATAGGACAAAATAACTTCTGATTTTATCGCAAACTGAAACTGAAGAGATGTGTTGATAATCACAATATGAGTCACGTTAGGGAGAATATGAATAAATAACTTTCTAAAATGCCCCCCCCCGATCGCCCCTGCGGCCTGAACGTACTCTCTTTCCTTGTGCTTCATCACTTCACCACGAATAAGACGACAAAGGGTTACCCAACTGGTTGCCCCAAGGGCAATGTAGACGGCAAAAATACCCTTACCCAAAATCATGGTAATCGAAATCAGAAGCATGATATTTGGAATTGAAGAAAAAGTTGTGTAGAGCCATGTAATTAAATCATCCACCCAACCACCGAAGTAGCCCGCCAGAGCACCCAGGATAACTCCGATAGGAATGGCGATGAGTGAAGTGACAAGACCCACGGACATTGCGATCTGAGTGCCCCGAAATATCTTCGCCAAAACATCTCTTCCAAAAATATCAGTTCCAAGCCAATGCTCAGCACTTGGAGGAAGATTTGATCCCCCAACCTCTCTGGCCCAGTCTGCGGCCAGTAATCCACTGGCCGCGAGCAACGCAACCAGGGAGTAAAGAAGGACAATAACTAAAGAACCCAAGGCCCATTTATCTCGGGCAAGTCTTACAAATGCATCTTTCCAGAGAGAATTTTCTTTCATAGTTTCTACTTAAGTTTAACCCTTGGGTCAGCAAGGGTATAAAGCACATCTGTTAATAGACTTAATAATATGTAAAGAACGCTTGATAGAATCGCCATCGCCTTGATGACTGGAAAATCAGACGAATTCAGGGCATTCAAGGTCATTCCGCCCAGCCCTGGAATGCTGAAAAAATTCTCCAAAAGAAGTGCACCCAAAATCAACGACGGAATTTGAATAATGACATAAGTAATAACGGGAATAAGAGCATTCCTCAAAACATGCTTTAAGAGAATCGTTATTTCCGATAGTCCCTTCGCACGTGCTGTTCTGACATAGTCCTGATAAATCTCGTCTAAAATAATTGTTCGAAAAAACCGTACATCCGGACCCAGACTTAAAAGAATAAAGATGATAGCGGGTAAAGCAATGAAGGGAACAAAATCAGGAAAACCATATTCAAATCCGGAAATTTCAAACCAACCCAGCTTGTAGGCAAAGAAATACTGAAAGAACAGGATATAGGCCAGTGCCGAAACACTGACTCCGGCGATGCAAGTTATTCTGATAAAAAGATCAATCCCTTTTCCGCGATAGAACGCCACAACCAGAGAGATCAGAAGAGAGAAGACCGTCGCAATAATAAAGGCCGGAACTGTTAAGCACATCGAAGGATAGGCACCTTGAATAATCATCTGAGAGATTTCCTGTTTTGTTGACCAGGAATACCCAAAGTTGAAAGTAAAGGCAGATCTCACGACGTCAAAATACTGCTCGATCAGAGGTTTACTAAGCCCAAGCTGATCTCGGAGATCGGCCATTTGGCGGGCCGTTGCGTTCTTGCCTAAAAGCACGGCCGTGGGATCACCTGAGACAAGATTAAAAAGAACGAAGATGATGAAACTAACCCCCAGTAGAACGGGGATGAGGTATAAGAGTCTTCTTATGATATATCTAAGCATCGTGCCTTCTAAAATTTCTTAATCAGTTGTTTTTTGACTTCTAAATCAACATTTAAATATTGAAATTGCGAATGATTAAATTCCATATGTTTAAAGTTTTTTAACCAAGCCTGGGCGAGATAAATATCTGTGCGGTGAAAACCAAAAATCCACGGAGCATCGGTTGCGCCCATTTCGTTGAGCTTCTCATAAAGGTCAGTTCGCTCGGAAGAGTCCTGCATGACTGTTGCCTGTTTATAAAGAGCATCGAAATCAGGGTTGCAATAGTTAGCACCATTGGAGCCTGGAGACTGATTGGGGCAGTAGAGAAGACCCAGGAAATTTTCAGCATCGGGATAATCCGCCCCCCATGCCATTGTGTACATCTGGTGCTGTTTGTTTGAAACCTTATTGACCAACTGAGGCCATGTGTTCATGCCAAGGTCAATATTGATGCCAATCTTATCCATACACTTTTCAAAATATTCAACCTGCTGACGGGATATGGTCTCGGAAGTGGTTTGAACAACGATGACTGGAAGTCCTTTACCGCCCGGGTAACCGGCCTCAACCATCAGTTTTTTTGCCTGCTCCAGATCGAACTTCACGTAAGGATTTTTAAATTCTCTTGTCTGTCCGCCAAGGCCCGGAGGAATGGGGCCTTGTGCTTCGAAGGCCGTGTTCTCATGAAATAACTTATTGTAACTGGCGCGATCAAAGGCAAGATTCATCGCTTGTCGGAGTTTTTTATTTTTAAAGATAGGATCCTCGTGATTAAAGGCATAAAATGTAACATCAAGCATCGGCTTCAAAATCAGACGAACGCCTTTTTCCTTATGCTCATCCTTGAGTGTTTTATCCGAGTTAATTGATTGCTGAATGTTGACGTCTTTGACTTCCAGAAGATCATCTTTTGCCTTTAAAAAAGATAACCACTTAGGCTGAGACTCCACAACAATGTGAACATTTATTTTATCGACCAGAGGAATTTTCTTACCCGCATCCGCCAGGAGTCCAAGTTTGTCGTCCCCAACTTCCCCTTCAGATGGATAAAACTTTTCGCGAAATTTCGGATTTCGAAGATAAGTAATCATACTGGACTGTTCAAACTTAGGAAGAAGGAAAGCACCGGTCCCGACTGGATAGTTTAAAAATTCTTTTCCAAAATGTTCAACAGCTTCTATTGGCACAATAAAAGTATAGGGCATGGCAAGTGCATAAAGAAATTGAGGATAAGGCTTTTTGAGCTTCATCTGGACAGTATAGTCATCAAGACTCTTAAGACCCTCAACCTCTTCAGAATAGTTTGTTTTCTCTTCTGCGGAATTTTTATTTTTCCACTCATTCAGGCCGACAATTTTATCATCTAAGAGCCACCAACCCTTGGCATTTAATTTGGGATCAGCAAGTCGCTTGATGGAATAAACAATATCATTTGCCCTGAGCTCTCTGCCCACACCATCCGGAAAGGCTGGACTGTCATGGAATAAAACTCCCTTACGAATTTTAAAAAGATAAGTCAGCCCATCGGCGCTGATGGTTGGTAAACTCTCCGCAAGGTTGGGCATCAGTTCATAGGGACGCTTGAGTGGGTGAAACTCAAAGAGCCCTTCGTAAACCTTACCTGTTTCATTACCCGAATATCGATCAGAGCTATTTATTGGATCAAAACCTGAAACTTTCTGTGGAGAAATCAAATTAATTTCTCTTTCATCAAAGCTATTTTGCTTACTGCATCCCGAGACCAATAATAAGGTACTTATTAGCAGAACCAAACTCTTCATCAATTGCTCCTGAATTAAAATAGTATCATTGTAAGCGAAAGCTAATTTAATCACTATAAAAACAATGCACCTCTGGCAAGAGGTGCAATTTGCTACCAAATCAGTCTGGAATTTAAATTACCAGAAAAGTTCCAGTGAAAATGGGGAAGTTTTCTGTTCGATATCTTTGTCTTTTAAGAATAAACGTATTTCACTTCGTTTAAAGATAGATTCAGTAAGATTTCGAGAAACCAGCTGCAAACGACTTCCCCGATCAAGAGACCTGCTGATCGTAAATTCTTTGGGCGTGACCTCGAGCCTGAAGACATCTCCCTCAAACGTGCAAACAAATTCCATTTGTTCTGGTTGACAGTTTCTTACCCCACCCCAATGAGGAGACAGAATAAATCTAACTAAAGATCGAAGCTCCTCCATAAATTGGTTACCGGGAAGAATTTTGTTCAAACGTAAGCGCTTAATCTCTGTGTTTATTCTTTTTTCGAAAGACTCGCTCCCCTCGCTCGGGGAACTTTTTTGTTTTAAGTCGGAAAGCACCATGACTTCCTCACCATGGAGGGGAATGGCGACGGCCAGAATCCAGTCATGATTATCTTTCAAAACACTATCGACACTGAAGACATACTGATTCTTCCCAAAGCTAAGGCGACCCTTTCCTTCGCCAGTGAGCCTGACTGCATTCAGTAGTTTTTCGTGATCCATTTGTGTCAGGGATGGCGCCTTCTGAAACAGAGCGCATGAGGTCATTAAAAATAAAAAGGCCAGGTGCTTAAACATGTCCAGATGATGAAATTCTTTTTATTGAAACGCAAGCCAAACTCTTAATCTATTTTATCTGATGCAGGCAATCGCTCACTTTCAAGTTCGGCCATTTCAGATAAAATCTCCTGCCGATCATTTTGATAGCGTACAAATTTTAAGGCGGACTGAAAGAAATCACGGGCCCGTTTGTAATTTTTGAGTTCCCTGTGGACGATCGCCAAATGTTTCAAAATTTCCACATCATCAGGAACTTTTTTAAGTGCCAGTTCCAACTGATTCAAGGCCTTCGTGATTTGACCCTTTTTAAAATAATACCACCCTAGAGAATCCCTGATGTAACCATCTTCGGGACTAATTTTTACGGCCTTTTGAATATATTCATAGGCCCTGTCCATTTCTTCCCCGCGCGCCAGAAGTGAGTATCCTAGGAAGTTCCATGCATGAGCATTTTTGGGTTCTTTTTCAATAATACTCATCACAATCGCCGTGGACTCGGCATATTTTTTTTCTTTCTCATAAAGATTGGCCAGATAGTATTTATGCTGGGTCGAAAAACTTTTTTCGTCCTGAACAACCATCATCGTTTCCATGGCATTTTTGTAACTACCCGCCCCTTCGTAAAAACCGGCCTTAATCACACTGAACTCAACTCGCAAATCCTTAAATTCAGCAATTTTATTGTTAATAAAAGTGATGAAACGCGGAGTCCATTTTTTTTCTTCTTTATGATTTTCGGTTTGTGCCAGATTCGACAACATATTGGCCATTTGAACAGAGCTGTCTGTGTACAATCCACTCGAGGACGGAATCTGATTAAAGTATTCTATCGATTCCTGAAGTTGATTGATTTCCTGATGAATGACTCCCAGATAATAGAGAATTTTATCGGATTTCGGTGCAACGACCAGAAGATCTTTAAAAACCGAGATGGACTCAGGATATCTCTTGGCGTCAGTGTAGAGGATACCCAGCTTAACTTTGAGATTTAAATTGTCCGGCTCGATGTCAATTAATTTTTCCGCATAGGGAATGACTTGTTCAAAACGCTCCTTCATGAAGAGGAGCTGAACCATTCTGGCGAGGATCGTTGTGTCGGCCGGCTCTTTAGTGAGATACTTTTTATAGATACTTAAGGCCTCTTCATGCTTTTCCCTTTCTTCCAGAAGAATCCCCAATGCACTGATCGCCTGACCAAGATTCGGTTGCCTTTTGTGGGCGAGTTTAAACGAGTCGATGGCCTTGGGCACCTGCCCCAAGTCGACCTGAATTTTCCCTATGTAATAATCATACATTCCATTTCGAGGATTTTTTTCGGAACAGGATTTAAGCTGAGCAATGGCCTTTGGTATCTGCTTGGAAACGGCGAGCGATTTACCTAGAAAAATACATGCGTCTTCATTCTTAGGATTTGATGACAAAAGGCGCTGATACATTTTTCGAGCATCTTCTTCCTTATCAAGGCCTGTATAGACCCCCGCGAGAATGAGACCGACCTTTTCATCTTTAGTTTTCACAAACAATTTTTCCAGTACCCCGAGTGCTGTTTGCAGGTCCCCCTCACGAATGAGAGTAATGGCATATTTTTTCTGCACAAAATGATCTTCCGGAACCAGCGAGACCAGGTGCTTAAAAAGAACCGTGGCGGTCGCAAAATCCCCCTCAAGAAGAGACATATTCCCCTTCAAAAATAAGTCCGTTGCCAGGTAATTTAAACTGGATTCATTGTTCCTTGCCTGAAGAACCATCTCCTCAAGTCTTTTGGAGACAATGATCAACGCCTCTTTATTTAGGTTTTCGATTTGTTCTTGGGAGTAATCTGCATAATCGGAAGAATTTGTGAGTTTTTTTTGATGAGCACAACCGGTCAGGACCAGGCCCAAAACCAGAGAAGATGGAAAGAGCAAAGAAACCAATTTCATAAACACCTGTGCTTTGACGGGTCACTCAATTGACCCCTCTAGGTATTTATCGGCTGCTCAAAAAGGTTTCTTAGGAAATGAAACTTGTGAAATCCAGTCCTAATTGAGCAGTGCCTGCAACTGCAAGTATCTAAAATTACATGAAAGCATTTTCCAGGATGGGGAATTTTTTACCTCTAAAGGTTGCCTTATTCTTATCTTTAGGATTTTTTATGACTATCTGGGTTGACAGCAAAACTCGGTCTTAGTAAAACCCAACCGATCCAGAAAGCGATAGTGCGCAAAAACATATTATTTTGAGTGCACCGTTTACTTTCGACTAAACAAAACTATTAACTGACGTACCTTTGAATTAAAAACGATTAAAAGGTTATAACCAAAAATTAGGGGAACAACATGAAAGACGTACGTATCATCAAGCGTTACCAGAACCGCAAGCTCTACGACACTTTCCAGAGCTGCTATGTTACTCTCGAAGAGATCGCTCAGATTATCCGCGAAGGTCATGAAATCCAAGTTATCGACAACAAGTCTAAAAATGACATCACTTATATGACTCAGATTCAGCTTCTTTTCGATCAAGAGCGTAAATCGCTTAAGCCAGGTAACACTGAACTTCTTAAGCGCGTTGTCCGTTCTGAAGAAGGCACCCTGACTGGCTACATCGCTGGTCTAGAAAGCAGACTCAATCTTACTTTCGAAATGCCAGCGGCTATCGTTGCAGCTGAAATTCCAGCTTTTGCAGCAACAGCGCTTCACTCTTCTATGGAAAATTCTGCTACTTTGAACTAATCTTAGTTCATGAGTAACAAAAAATTTAGCTTTATACTCATGGCCTTAATGGCCATGAGTTTTTTTACCCCTCCCTCTTTTGCCCAGTCTTCTGACTCCAAGGGCTACGCCCCCAAAATAAAGCCACCTAATACCAATAGTGAATTTCAATCTCGAGAAGAGCGAGAAACGTCTAAGGTCGATGATGAAGACAGACGTCCCTCCTATAAAGTGAACAGTGCCCAAAGAACACTGCAACGTCATGGCGTTGGATTTGGCCTGGGTGAAACTTTTCTACTTGGGAACTATTCAAAGCACGGTAACGATAAAATCACCTTGGATCTGCTATATACTTATGCGGCCAGCTATTCTTTTGATCTGCTGTTAAATGCTCACTTGTCAGAGCATGCTGACGAAAATGAGAGAATGAAAGTTATGGGACTGACGAGCTCGATCAAGGGAAGGTTCGTAGAGTTTGATAATCTTTCGCCTTATTTTCTTGGTGGTCTGGGCTTTTACGCACCGAGGGCAAAAAGAACTAACGACACTAAAACAGAATGGTCTGATCAAAAAGTAACTTTTGGATTGAATTTTGGTGGAGGAGTTGATCTTCGCCTCAATGACCACTATGTTGTAGGTGTTATGGGACAAATGCACTGGCCATTTAAAGTTCAACAAGACGAGCAATCAGATCTGAAGGGTTACTACTTTAAACTCCTTATCACCGGGATGTACCTCTTTTAATGAATCAACTACGCCGCCTTTATATATTTACCGGTAAAGGCGGAGTGGGAAAAACCACTCTCAGTAAGTCCTTCGCTCGTTATCTTGTTGAACACGATCACGAAGCTGTTTACCTTACCTTCAAAAATCAATCTTTAGGCGAACATCATCAGGGTACATCTGAAAAGATGGTGAGCGGTATAAAGGAAATTTACCTCGACCTTGAAGAGGCGGCCCGTGGCTATATCGAAAAAAGACTCAATTCTAAATTAATTGCGAGCTGGATCGTAAAAACTCCATTTTTTCGCGCCCTGATTAACATGGTCCCTGGCTTTAGTTACCTCATTTACATGGGAAAGATTCTTGAAATGCAGAAAGAGGATCCGAGACTGATTGTGGTTCTTGATGCTCCCGCCTCGGGACATGCTTTAACCATGGTGGAATCAACCACAAATTTTAAACAAATTTTTGAAAGCGGAATCATTTTTGAAGATACAGGCAAAATGCTCGCTCTGCTCAATGATCCGGAGTTCACAAAAATTCATGTCGTTAGCCTCCCCAGTATCATGTCATGGCAAGAGGCCGTTGAGCTTCGTTCTGGGCTGAAGGAACGAACACCTGTAGAGGTCGATATCACTGTCAATAATTGTCTTTATCCCCTACTGGAGAAGCATCTGGACCAACTGCCTGAGGGTCTTCGCCAAAAAGCGATTAATGAGAAAATGCTGATTGAACAAAACCAATCTGAGATGCTATGCATCTTGCCTCATTCACTTGG
The DNA here is from genome assembly GCA_964203555.1 of Bacteriovoracales bacterium. Lineage (GTDB taxonomy): Bacteria > Bdellovibrionota > Bacteriovoracia > Bacteriovoracales > Bacteriovoracaceae > Peredibacter. The sequence continues at coordinate 2,729 of CAXNNO010000017.1, read as the reverse complement.
TCAAGATGGAGTTTCTATTGAGTCGGATTTAGTTGGGTCTCTCTCAAAACTCATATAGAATGATATCGTCTTACAAATAAGGATCATGGGTTGAGTCTTTCCACTAAGTCATTTGAGATTTTCTGTGGCACCGGAGGGGTTGGTAAAACAACTCTTGCAGCTTCGCGCGCGCTCCATTTGGCCCAATCCAATTTCAAGGTGCTACTGATCACGATTGATCCGGCAAAAAGACTCAAGGACTTGCTTGGACTTGATGCAACAGCTGCCGGAGAAGTTCTGCAAATTGAGCTTGATGGCACCAAACTTCATGCTCTCCTGATGTCTCCGGAGAAAACCATTCAAAGGATGGCCGCGAAGTATCATACACCTGATCTGGCAGATAATCGCATCATCCAGATTCTCTCAAGACCCTACGGCGGCATGAATGAGATCCTCTCCATGATTGAAGTTCAAATGCAATTTGCCAGCGGGAATTATGACGTCGTTGTGTTGGATACTCCTCCGGGCGCTCACTTCCTGGATTTCCTGGAAAGCATCAATAAAATTAAATCTTTTTTTGATCAAAGTTTTATAGAGATTTTCAGCTACCTCGGCCAGAAGACGGCCAAGGCCGGAAAGAAAGTTTTCGGCCTGGCATTTATCAATCGATTTATTTCAGTCGGAGTGAAAAAACTTTTGAGCTACCTGCAGGCCGTTACGGGCGCTCAATTTATTGATGACTTTATTGAAGCCGTTCAGATTATTTATCAATCCCGGGAAGCTTTCCTTGAAGGCCTTGCCCTTCAGGACAAATTAAAAATGCGGGAGAAATGTAACTGGTTTTTAGTGACATCGGTTGAGCAGGGCAAAGCTGAGGAGGCGATTGAATTACGCTCCCATGCCAGTCACTTCATCCACCAGGATCATTTTCTCATTTTAAATAAGTGCCTCGAATCGGAATTGGAATCATGGAATCCATCAACCGCAAATCTGTCTGAAATAAAAAACTCACTTGTTAACAAAGAAAAGAATTTGAAGCACCAGCTAAAAGAGGTGTTTCCAATCGTTTTAGAGTTTCCTGAAGTCATCAGTTTGTCACCTCAGGACCACATTCAACATCTCACAAAGAAATGGAATTCCTATGTCATATAAAATGAATACAAAAGAGGAACTGGAGCAGTTCGTTTGTAAAAATTGGAATCTGATTAACAACTGGATTGATGATGCCCAGAAACTTTTACTTCAGCCGCTAACTTCAAGCGTGGACGTCAGAGAAAGTAAGCACAAATATGCACCGGTCGATCACAACATGTACCCCGCCGGTTTTAATAATCTTTGTAATAAAGATCTTCTGAATTGCTCTGATAAATTTAAACAAAAGTTTGAATCCATAAAACCCGGTTTGAAAAAAATTGGTATTCTGCCTGAGTCACATACCAAAAACAAATATTACCTGGATCACCTCCATAAATTGAAATCAACAATCGAGACGGCGGAGACCGAAGTTATTTTATTTTCTCCCGATGCCAATCTCTTCACCGAACATTCAGGAAACTTTTTGGAGCTTGAATCATTTTCCGGCCATCGGCTGATTATTTACAAAGCGAAAGTAGAAAACGGGCAATTTGTTTCGTGTGATCCTGAAGTTAAATTTGAATTTGAAATGATTGTTCTCAATAATGACCAATCAATCCCCTTAGAAGTTGTCTGGAAAGACATCAAGGTGCCGGTGCTACCATCTCCCTATGCCGGTTGGTTTAAAAGACAGAAAATTCATCACTTCCGGCATTACAGGGATACGGCCAATAAGTTCTGCTCTTATTTTGAAATTAATCCTGACCTCATTCAGGCACACTTTTCTTTTGTAGAAGATGTTGATTTCAATACCAAGGAAGGTCTGGATGAAATCGCCAAGGAAGTTGACAGTCTCATAAGCACCCTTCCGGCAGAGTCATCTGTGTTTGTGAAGGCGTCCCAGGGGACCTATGGCATGGGGATTTCAGTTGTCTCCAGCGGGGAAGAAATTATTTCCATGAACCGCAAAGTACGAAATAAAATGGATATCGGTAAAGGAAATTTGAAATTTACTTCCGTGTTAATTCAGGAAGGAGTTGAAACAATCGTCAAGTATGATGATGCTCCTGCTGAAGTGACCATCTATCTGGTTGATGGCAAAAGTTCAGGCGGTTTTATGAGAACGAATCCTCTGAAAGGAACTCAGGCAAATCTCAATGCCCAGGGAATGATTTACCAGAAATTATGTCTGTCAGATGTAAAACAAGATTGTGATCATACAATTAAAGAAGCCGTTTATTCGGTGATCGCTCGCCTGTCGGTTTTGGCAGCATCATATGAAATGCAAGAGTTAATGGAGTCAAAATGAAAGAAATGAAAGAAATGAAATTTGAAACTAAAGTCATTCACGTTGGAGGGGAACCGGATCCGGTAACGGGTGCCATTATGCCACCTATTTTTCAAACCTCCACTTATGTTCAATCATCTCCCGGAGAACATAAGGGTTACGAATACACCCGCTCTCACAATCCTACACGAACACGATTGCAGGAATGTCTGGCCGCGACCGAAAATGCCAAACATTGTTTTGTGACGGCCAGCGGTCTTTCTGCATCAACACTCATTATGCATATGCTTCCGAAAGGATCAAAAATTCTCTGCGGTGATGATGTTTATGGCGGTACCTATCGTTTATTCTCAAAAGTTTTCCAGGATATTCATCAATTTAAATTTGT